>NZ_JBVVQU010000072.1:0-19090 GCF_055811555.1 Mesorhizobium sp. WSM4813 | reverse complement strand
TGCGCTGTTCTCTGCCCCCGGGTTCCCGCCCCCGCGGGGGGGGGCGGGGGGGGGGGGGGGGGGGGCGGGCGGGGGGCGCGGCGGCGCGGGGGGGGGGGGGCCCCCCCCCCCCCCCCGCCACGGCGGGGAGCATCGTCCTCTCCGCCCTCGCTGGCGACGACCGTCGACAGATCGCCGTCATGCCACTCGATCTTGTTGCCGATCAGCCGTTCGATCGCGTCGATGTATTTGGTGTCGGACTTGGTGGCGATGGTGAAGGATTTGCCCGAGCGTCCGGCGCGGCCGGTGCGGCCGATGCGGTGGACATAGTCCTCGGCATGGATCGGCACGTCGTAATTGAAGACGTGGCTGACATCGGGGATGTCGAGGCCGCGCGCCGCAACGTCCGACGCAACGAGGTAGCGCAGTTTGCCGTCACGGAAATTGGCCAGCATCTGCATACGCGCGCGCTGGTCCATGTCGCCATGCAGCGCGCCGGCGTCGAAATCATATTTCAGCAGCGAGCGGAAAAGCTCCGAGACCTCGATCTTGCGGTTGCAGAAGATGATGGCGTTCTTCAGCTCCGCATCCTCGGCCTTTATCAGATTGCGCAGCGTCTCGCGCTTGTCCCAGGGTTTCGAGCCGGATTTCACCAGCCGCTGGATGATGTTTGTGGCGGCGGACGCCGCCTTCGAAACCTCGACGCGCACCGGCGCGTGCAGGAATTTCTCGGTAAGCTTAGTGATCTCAGGCGGCATCGTCGCCGAGAAGAACAGCGTCTGCCTCGTGAACGGGATCATCTCGCAGATGCGCTCGATGTCGGGAATGAAGCCCATGTCGAGCATGCGGTCGGCCTCATCGATGACGAGGATCTCGACGCCGTTGAGCAGAAGCTTTCCGCGCTCGCGGTGGTCGAGCAGGCGGCCGGGCGTAGCGATCAGCACGTCGGCGCCGCGCTCCAGCTTCTTGTCCTGCTCGTCGAACGACACGCCGCCGATCAACAGCGCGATGTTGAGCTTGTGGTTCTTGCCGTATCTGATGAAATTCTCTTCGACCTGCGCGGCAAGCTCGCGCGTCGGCTCGAGGATCAGCGTGCGCGGCATGCGGGCGCGGGCCCGGCCTTTTTCGAGCCGGGTCAGCATCGGCAGCACGAACGAGGCCGTCTTGCCGGTGCCGGTCTGGGCGATGCCCAAAATATCCTTGCCGAGCAAGGCGTGCGGTATGGCGCCGGCCTGGATCGGCGTCGGTTCGGTGTAACCGGCATCGGTGACTGCGGAAAGGACCTTCGGCGACAGGCCGAGGTCTGTGAAGGTCAACGCTTCTTGAGCGATCTGGGCATCTGAGGACAAGTTTGGCTGTCTTTGGCTGGTTCGGGGGCGCAACATAAGCAGTCGCGGCAAGCGCCGCGCGCCTGCAAGATTGGTATTGCAGGTAGGCGCAAGCCCACGATTTGTCAACAGAAACGGGTGGGGAATGGTGTGATTGTGAAGTCGTAACCTTAATCGCGATGCTTAATAGAGCTGCCCGCCGCTGTACCGGCTCAGTAACGGAACTGCTCGGCAAGAATACGCTCGTTCCACGAGTGGCTCGGATCGAACAGCAGCGTCGCCGTCACCGTTGGCGATTCTCGCACCGTGACCGAGGTTACAGCCTTCACCTCGGTGTGGTCGGCGGCGGCGTTCACCGGCCGCTTTTCCGCCTCCAGAATGTCGAAACGAACGGTCGCCTTGTTGGAAAGCAGCGCGCCGCGCCAGCGGCGCGGGCGGAACGGACTGACCGGGGTCAGCGCCAGCAGCGGTGCGTCGAGCGGCAGGATCGGCCCGTGCGCGGACAGATTGTAGGCGGTCGAGCCGGCCGGCGTCGCGATCATCACACCGTCGCAATTCAATTCCTCCAGCCGCACTTGCCCGTCGACCGTGATACGGATCTTGGCCGTCTGATAGGACTGACGCCACAGCGCAACCTCATTGATCGCCAGCGCCGAAATCGTTTCGCCCTCTGCCGTCACCGCCTGCATCTCCAGCGGACGGATCGTTTCGGCAACGGCCGCCGCGATGCGCCCTGTCAGACCGCTGGCGCGATACTCGTTCATCAGGAAGCCGATGGTGCCACGGTTCATGCCGTAGACTTTTTTTCCCGTGCTCATCGTGTCGCGCAAGGTCTGCAACAGGAAGCCGTCGCCGCCGAGGGCGACAACGATCTCTGCATCCTCGATGGATGCCTGGCCATAGCGCGCCGAAAGGCTCTCCAGCGCCGCCTTGGCGTCGGCGGTGTCGGACGAAACGAAGGCGAAACGGCTGGCGACTTTGCTCATGGCTCCCCAATGGCGATGTTGGTGGCGACCGGTTGGTTGGCGACCGGTTGCTTGGGCCGCGCCAGCGCCGGGTTAGCATGGGCCGGCAAATCTGCAAAGGGAGGCATGCGCCCCTCGACACGGCGCCGAGAAGAGCGCCGGTCAGGCGGCTCTCGCACTGTGTCGAGTGACAAGCGAATGTGATGGTTAAGATGAGGATTAAACTCTCGTAAAGCCGGATCGACCATGTTAGCCGGCAGTGGATGGGCGGCGTGGGGGCCAACCAGTCGGACCGATCTATTGCCGGTAACACGCCTGATCATCATCGTCCTGATGCTGGGAAGTTTTGCTCTTGCCTTTGCCCAACTGGTGCGCCAGTCCGAAGAGACGAGTTTGAGACCTCAGCCCACGGCTTCACGCTGCGGCGACGCCGCCGGCGCACCGTGTCCGCAGAGGGCTCTGTGAATTCGCCAGCACTTGCCGCGATGCGAGAAGCCGGTGCTTATCGCGCCTGCAGCAGATGGCAGCCGGCCTGCCGCTTTTGTGCGAGATACTCGTCGATAAGCTGGCGGTAGCGAAGCTTGCCGAAGCTCGGAAAATGGCCACCATGCACGACGGCAATATCGAGCTCGCGCATCCGCAACAGCGTTTCGACATAGTCGTCGACGGCGGAATGATAGACATCGTCGATCAGCGGGCCGTCATAGACGATGTCGCCGGAAAGCAGAATGCCGGTCTGCCTCTCGTAGAGCGCGATGCCGCCAGGTGAATGGCCCGGCGTGTGCATCACCTCGAACGCGCGGTCGCCGAGATCGATCACATCGCCTTCTCCGAGCAGGCGATCGGCCGGCGCCGGCAGGATCCGGTAGCGCGCGGCATCCCAACCTTGCGGCATTCCGTCGAACATTGCGTCGGTCGCGTAGGTCTCGGCGACCGTCCATTCATTGCGCGGATCGGCGAGGATCTCAGCTTCGGCCGAGTGCACGCAGCGGTCCGGAAATTCGTGATGGCAGCCGATATGGTCGAAATGGGTGTGGCTCGCCACGCAAATGAGCTTTCGCTCCGTCACCAGCGGGACGTGGCGCCGCAGGCTGAAATGGCCGAGGCCGGTGTCGAACAGGAGATCGCGGTCGCGACCGCGCACATGCCAGATGTTGCAGCGGAAGAACGGCTTGATCCACGGCTCGTGGATCAGCGTCACGCCATCCCCCATGCGGATGGTTTCATACCAATTCGGAGCGTCGATGACCGGAAGCGTGCCCATGACTCAACTCGCCAGAAGGATGATATCGCCACCGTCGCACGAAACCGCAACGATGTCGCCCGACTGGACGGCCGCTGCGGCGGGGACTTTGGCGATGAAGTGCAGCGCCGGGTCTTTCTCGGAGACAGCAAGCACGCGCTTGAAACTGCCTTGAAACACAACGTCGCTCACCTTGGCCGTGCCGAG
Source organism: Mesorhizobium sp. WSM4813 (assembly GCF_055811555.1). NCBI lineage: Bacteria > Pseudomonadati > Pseudomonadota > Alphaproteobacteria > Hyphomicrobiales > Phyllobacteriaceae > Mesorhizobium > Mesorhizobium sp. WSM4813. Next base: position 15,368 of record NZ_JBVVQU010000072.1, on the reverse strand, counting down.
CCCGACAGCGCCAGCGCCAGCGGCCGAGCCGAGGACAAGGTGTTCCGGGCGGATGGCGAGGGCGACGGCCGTCCCGGCCGGCAATGTGCCGGGCAGCGAAAGCGGTCCGAGCTGTGTTGCGGCAGTGATCGTTCCGTCCTTCGCCGCCGTTATCGCTCCTGAGATCAGCGTGCTTTCGCCCATGAAAGTCGCGGAAAAGCGCGTCGCCGGCCGCGCATAGACACGCTCGGGCGGCCCTTCGTCCTCGATGCGCCCGTCATTCATCACCACGCAATGGTCGGCCAGCGCCATTGCCTCTTCCTGGTCATGGGTGACATGGATGAAGGCTGTGCCGACGCGCTTCTGGATCGCTTTCAGCTCGTCCTGCATCTGCCGGCGCAATTTTAAGTCGAGCGCGCCGAGCGGTTCATCGAGCAGCAGCACGGCCGGTTCGACCACCAGGGCGCGGGCCAATGCGACGCGCTGCCGCTGGCCGCCGGAAAGCTGGTGCGGCTTCTTATCGAAGGCGGTGGCCAGCCCGACCAGCGCCAGGGCCTCGCGCGCCCGCGCGGCCCGTGTCGCGGCATCGATGCCTTGCATGCGCAGGCCGAAGCCGACATTGCTGCCGACGCTCATATGCGGAAACAGCGCATAATCCTGGAACACCGTGGTCGTCGGCCGCTTCGCCGGCGGCACGGCGGTGCAGTCCTCGCCGCGGATCAGCACTTTGCCTTCGCTCGGCGTGACGAAGCCGCCGAGAATGGACAGCAGCGTCGTCTTGCCGGAGCCCGACGGGCCGAGCAGGATCGTGTAGCTGCCCGGTTCGATCGTCAGCGAGACGTTCTTCAGCACGGTATGCTGGCCGAAGCGATGCGAGACAGCGCTTATATCGACCAGGGGCGCGGTCATGCCGGCTTCCTCCGCAACAGCATCAGTTCAAAAAACACCACCAGCACGATGGAGACGGCGAAGACCAGCGAGCCGACGGCGTTGGTCTTGGGATTGAGACCTGAGCGCAGCAGGTTCCAGATCTCGACGGGCAGCGTGGTGTCGAAGCGCGTCAGCAGGAAGGAAATCACGAATTCGTCCCAGGAGAAGGTCATCGACAGGAAGAAACCGGCGAAGATTGCCGGCGCCATGACAGGCATGGTGATCAGCAGCAGCACCTTCCATTCGGGCGCGCCGAGGTCGCGCGCGGCGCGCTCGATATTGATCTGGTGGTCGCCCATCTGGCTGTAGATGATGGCAAAGCACAGCGGCAGGTTGATAACGACATGGCCGATGCCGGCGGCAAGCAGCGATTTTGGCACGCCGGCCCAGTTGAACAGCACCAGCAGTCCCATGCCGATGATGAGATAGCTCACTGTCAGCGGCAGCGTGATCAGCCCGCGCATCAGGCCTGAGCCCGGCAGGGCGAAACGCGCAAAGCCCCAGGCAGAGAGGAAACCCAGCGCGACGGCTGCAGCCGAGGAGAGGATCGCGACCAGAAGCGAATTGACCAGCGCCGAAGTCAGCCGCGTGTCGGCGAGCACGGCGTCGTACCAGCGCAGCGACGGCCCGGTGAAGGGCGGGATCGGAAACGACGTCGCCTGCAGCGAAAACAGCACCAGCACGACGACCGGCAGGAAGATGAAACCATAGATGGCGATCGCGTAAAGCCAAGAGAAGATACGGACAAGCGCGCGCATCTCAGGCCCGCTCGATCTTCAGCCAGCGGGCGCAGGCGAGATAGGCAATGGTGACGACCGCCATCAGAATGATCGATAGCGCCGAGGCGAGCGGAAAGTCGCCGCGCCGGCCGATCTGCATCATCACCAGCTGCGGCATCAAAAGCTCGTTGTTGCCGCCGAGGATCTGCGGCGTGATGTAGTCGCCGATGCACAGCACGAAGGTGAGGAAGGCGCCGACCATGATGCCGGGGAGCGTCAGCGGCAGGATAATATGCAGGAACGTGCGCACCGGCCCGGCGCCGAGATCGGCGGCGGCCTTGCGGTAGCTCGGGCTGAGCTGCTTCAGATTGGCGAAGATCGTCAGCGTCAAAAGCATGACGAAGAAATGCACGAAGCCGATGATTGTGGCCAGCCGTGTGTTGGCGAGCTGCACCGGCTCGCTGAACAGGCCGGAGCCGGTCAGCGCACGGTTGATCACACCGTTCTGCGCCAGCACCAGAAGCCAGGAGTAGGAGCGCACGACATAGGAGGTCCAGAACGGCAGCACCGCCAGCATCAGCGCCAGCCGCTGCCAGCGCTCCGGCACCTGTTCGGCCAGGATCCAGGCGAACGGGTAGGCGAGCAGCACCGAAACCACTGTGACGATGGCGGTGACCTGCAGCGAGTTCACCATCGCCTGCCAATAGGCCGGATTGTTGAAGAACTGGCTGTAGTTGGAAAGGGTGAAGCCGCCGCCGTCATGCGCCGTCAGGCTGGAAAACCCCATGGCCAGGAAAGGCAGCACGAAGAATAGCAGCGTCCAGCCGAGCGCCGGCGTGACCAGCGCCCAGGGCAGGGCACAGCCCGCCCGGGGCAGGGCACGCCCGGTGTTTCCAGTAGCGCTCACGACCGGCGACCGGTCACTGCGCCTGCAGCATTTCGGTCCAGACGTCCTGCATCTTCTTGTCGAGATCGGCGTTCGGCGCCGGGTAGGGCTGGGCGCGGGCGAGGAAATCCGGCTGCTCGTCGAAGCGCAGGACCTTCTTCTGCTCGTCGCTCAGCGCCGCCTTGGTATTTGCCGGCATGCCCCAATAGCAGGTAGAGGTGGCAAGCCGCGCCTGGCCTTCAGGGCTCATAATGTACTGGATGAACTTCAGCGCCATGTCCTTGTTTTTGGAATCCTTGAACATGGCCAGCGACTGCGACCACAGGACAGCACCTTCTTTCGGAATAGAGAAGTCGAGGGCAGGGTTCTCCTTGGCCAGTCCGGCCGTCACCCACTCGCCACCGCCGACCAGAATGTCGACCTCGCCGGTCGCCAGCGCGGTCTGGCTGGCGGTCACCTCGCCGACCAGCTTGGCATTGGCCTTCATCTTGAGCAGCTCTTGCTTGATGGCGGGAAGGTCGGCCTCGGTCAGCTCGGCGGTCTTCTTGCCGATCGCCAGTGCGGCCATGCCGATGACCGGCAGATAATAGTCGTAGATGGCGATCTTGCCCTTGTACTTGTCGCCGGTCAGCGCGGCCATCGACTGCATGTCGGCCGGATCGACCTTGGTCTTGTTGTAGCCGATGGTGTTGTAGCCGAACTTTTCGGTGATGCCGTAGCGCTTGCCGTCGACGACGGTGGAACTGTCCATCTTCACCTGGGGAAAGAGGTCGGCCAGCGGCAGCTTGTCTTCCGGCAGCGGCTCGAAAAGGCCCTTTTCCACGCCGCGCGGTATGTCGATGCTGTCGATCACCATCACATCCCAGTCGCCGGGCTGCGACTGTTCGACGATCGCCATACCGGCGCCGGTGCCTTCGAACTCCTTGACGTTGACCTTGACGCCGTTGGCCTCCTCGAAGGGCTGCAGCAGCGCCGGATCGGCATGATCGCACCAGATCAGAGCGTTGAGATCCGCAGCCTGAGCGAGGCTGCCCGTCGCCAGCAGCAGTGCTGTTGCAGCACACGCGGCGTGGAGGTGGCTCTTCAGAACGGAAAGCGAATCCTTGGCAGTTGGATTCGGCGTCTTCAGATTAATGCGCATCGAGTGTTCTCCCTTGCCTTTTTGGCTTGTGACAAAAATTGAACCAATTCTAAAATTGAGTCAATTCTGTTTTTATGGCAAATAGCCGCGATGAGTGGATTGCGAGCAAGGCAAAAGGCGGATCGGCACCGCCGCATCATCGAGGCGGCGGCGGAGCTTTTCCGCGACGCCGGCTATGAAGGCGCCAAGATCGAGACGATCGCGGCACAGGCCGAGGTCTCGGTCGGCACGATCTACAATTACTACCAGAACAAGGGCGACATCCTCGGCGCCATCGTGTCGATGGAGGTCAATGAGGTGCTCAACGCCGGGCAGGGGGTCGTCGCCAACCCGCCGGCCAATGTCGGCGACGCGCTCGATACACTGCTCGGCATCTATATCGAGCATTCGCTGCACTATCTCAGCAAGGAGATGTGGCGGCAGGCGATGGCGATCTCGACGCAGCTACCCGACAGCCCGTTCGGCCAGGCCTATACCGCGCTCGACCGGGCGCTGACCGAGCAGATCCGCGCCCTGATCGCCCGGCTGCAGGGGCTCAGCCTGGTGCGCCGGGATATAGACGGGCCGGCGCTCGGCGAACTCATCTTCAACAACATGAACATGATGTTCATCGAGTTCGTGAAGCGCGATGAGGCCAGGATTGCCGAGCTGCGGGCGGCGATACGAAGGCAGAACCGGATACTTGTTGCGGCGATTGGGGTTTGACCGAGAAAGGGCGCCAGGAACATGAATGCAATCTAAAATACACATGAAATGATGATACAACCCAAGGCAGCATTAGGTGGGAGGGGCTTCAAGGGGCTGTTCCTGTACCAATGGTTTGCAATATCCGTCGTGTTTGTTCTGGACACGTTATGGATTTCGGCGATCCTTGGCGTCCCGGTGAGCCAGGTGCTTGCCGGAGATGCCCTGGTAGCGCCCATCCTCTCTTTTGTGCGGACGGGTATTTGGGTCGCCTACATCTATAGGTCCGTCAGGGTGAGGAACACGTTCACCAGGGTGGGCGCATCGGGTCAAGTCGCGAGCGCGTCATAGACGCGATAAGGCGCTTGCCGTTCAGGCGCTGACTTCCATCAACATTTGGCGATCGCCGCTTTCACCGAGCATGCTTAGGTGGCCGCGCGCGTGGAAACGGCACGACCGTCAATGGCGCTTTCCGGAATTCCGCGATTGCTATTTCTTCAATCAGCGAGTCCAATGCCTCGCTGACGCGTTGGCTAGTTTCATCCATGCCGCAGAGCCGGTTTTGGGCGCACTCCAAGAGCTCGCGCGCAGCGGCGAAGTCGCTTCGCATGACATCACCCATTTGATTTTACCCGCCGCCACAGACATTGTCGACGCGCCAAATTGAGCGATTGCTAATATACACAGGGGCATTTTAATCGAATGGCATTGAATGGCCGGCGAGCAGGAGATGCCGGCCGATCCGCATCGCCCTATGAAATCCGTTGGTTCGATCCAGAATTTTTCTGATGCCCCGGGGCACGACCCGGAGGACATGGGCGCTTTGCGTTGCAGAACGCGGGGATTAGTCTCTACGATCTTGGACGGCCGAGAAATTCTCTTGCCGCGGCGATTTGGCGTCGATGCTCGCGCAGGAAGGTCAGGCTGAAACAGATCGAAAAGGCCAGTCCTGAAAGGACTATAGTTGCGTGCGATGTCGGATCGGGATCGGGAGTCATCAGGAAGCGGAAACCAAACATCAACGCGAGGGCAACAAGGCTGCCATACATGCCACCAATAAAGGGGGCGATCGTGCGTTTCTGCTCCAACAGAGACTCCTATGGTTTCCACTAGGGAATATAAGCGTTGGAACTGATATGCTACGGTCCCAGCCTGTGGAAATCGGGGATGAGCAGATATCGAGCGCTTTAGGAGGTTCTCACAAGAGCCGCTTGCTCGTGCCCCGGGCCGTGTTAGGGCCAAATCCAACTTCAGCGTTCCACCAGAATTGACAAGAAACCCAACCAGATAAAAGGGTCTCTTCCTCCCGAACGGTTAAGCCCGATGTACCGCTAACCCGAGCGGTGGACCTACTGTTAACTTCGTTTGGCCGCTTTCAGGTGCCGGCGATATTATGATCGGTTCGGGAAACTGGCTCGCAAGTCTCTTCCAGAGCAATGAGTTCCGCCGCGACCGGCCAAGGCCCGCCATCTGCCCGCGCCAGACCCAATTTGGTGTGATTTCGCGCGGCGGTTGCATCCTGGCCCCAGACAGGCTACTATTACCCCTTGCGTTCCCGGGGGGGAAGGTGGATGAGCATCGTCCATAGGGTCGGTCCAGTTCTAGATCAGGCGATTGCCGCCGTCCTCAACAGGGCCGGGCATGCGGACACCGTCTCGCTCAAAGCAGCATTGAATCAAGTTCGGAGTGCAGCACCGGGTTTGGTCGCATCCAACGACGACCTAACCGAAGCTATCCTCGAAGTCGCTGCTGCCCTGGGCCTGTTCGTGGCTTTCGATGAGCGCGAGCAGTATTCATTCAATCCAGCTTAGTTATCCGACGAGTTGCGTTCAAGCTGAAGGTGACCGTTATGGCAACCCGAGATTTCGATCGTGGCTTCCGAGAGTTGATCAGTTCGGAAGGCAATCGCCGGAAGTTATATTGGCTTCCTTCCGCCTCTATTTTGATAGCGTCGGGGAAGACGAAATCCTTTTTGCCATCCAGCACCATCGCGACAACAGCCTGCTTCGGCTTAATTGTGGTTTTGTCCGAATTGGCACTGGCAGCGTTCCGACCATGAACCAAATACGATGCGTGGTTCTGGTGCCCCCGGACGGAATCGAACCGCCGACCTTCGGTTTACAAAACCGCTGCTCTACCAGCTGAGCTACAAGGGCACGGCGCTCCGGTTAGCATATTTGTTGCGCCAGTAAAGACAAAACTCTGTTTTGCCCGTGAGCGCGCCGGAGCTTCCGGCGCGGGCATCCTGAAAACGGCCAATTCGCCTCTTATATTGATCAGGGTGCAATCGCATAGGCGAGGGTGTCGCATGATCAGATTTGTTGTCATTGCCTTGGTCGTCGTCTTGGCCTGGATTCTCCTGGTGAAGCTCATCAAGGATCTGAAGAGCGTCAACGTCGACTGGACCGGCGTCACCACCATCATCGGCTTCATCGCGCTCGCATTCTGGCTGCGCCATATCACCGGCATGGGCTGAGGCTTCCCCCGGCGGACTGTCGACCGGCGCTCCTCGCGATCGTGATGCGCGCCTGACTGCAAGCCCTGTTCAGACTGGCCGCTTTTGCGCTTTCGAAAAAATCCAAAAAAATCATCGAACCTTTTTCCTTGCTGCAACGACTGGTGGTCAAGAGGCGGATGGATCGCCTCTCACACAACGCAGCAAGGAGATCGTCATGTTCAAGCGAACCATCATTTCCGGCCTCATCGCCACCACTGTCGCCGCCGCCATGCTGGCCGGCACCGTTCAGCCTTCGGCCGCCCATTACAAGCACCATCACAACAAACACCTTGGCATCGCCGCCGGCGCCGGCGGCTTCCTGCTCGGCACCGCGCTCGCCCAGCCGCGCACCGTCTGTATCGAGGAAAATGGCGGCTCATGGCACGTCCGGCGCTGCCTCAACCGCTATCAAAGCTACGATCCGTACTCGGACACCTATGTCGGCCACGACGGCTGCCGTCACCGCTGCCGGCTTTGAACGGACCGTTTCAGGCAACCGGAAGAAGGGGCACTCCACGGCCCCTTTTTCTTTGTCTGGAGGATTGCCCGCTCACGCTTACGGCGTCAGGCCCTTAAGGGTGTCTTGCCGCCGATCATCTTCGTCACCGCCGCTGCCGCATCGTGCACCAGCGGGCCGATCTCAGCCAGCCGCTCCGGCGTCACCCGTACCGTCGGTCCCGAAACCGAAACCCCGCCGATCGGTTCGCCGAATTCGTTGAAGATGGCGGCGGCCACGCAGCGCATGCCGGGGTGCCGCTCCTCGTCGTCGACCGACCAGCCGCGCAGCTTGATCGTCACCAGATCGCGGGCCAGCGCCGAGATGTCGGACAGCGTCTTTTCGGTGAAGCGCTCCAGCCCGGCCCGACGCAGGATGGCGCCGACCCGCTCCGGCTCGAGATGCGCCAGCACCGCCTTGCCGATGCCCGACGCATGGAAGGAACTGCGCGTGCCAGGCCGGAAGAAGGCGCGGATCGCCTGATGCGTCTCGACCTGGCTGACGAAGACGACGCAATCGTCCTCGGCGACGCCGAGATTGGCGGTCTCGCCGGTCTTCTCCATCAGTTCCTGCATGACGGTGCGGGCGCGGTCGACCAGTTTGCGGCGGCGCAGGAACGCCGCGCCCATGCGATAAGTCTCGACGCCGATCGACCACAGCTGGTCGGTGCCGTCGAACTCGACCATGCCGTGGTTTTCCAGCGTCGTCAGCATACGGTAGGTGGTGGAGGCGGGGAGGCCACTCTGCGCGGCGATCTCGCTCAGCGACAGACCGCTGCCGTCGGCGACGATGGCCAGGATGCGCAGCGCCCGGTCGAGCGACTGCACCGAAGCCGCCTCGGACGGGCCGTGGAAGGCGCGCGGCCGCCCGCGCTGGCGTTTTTCGGTGGTTTCCATGGCGGCATTCTTGCCGATTTCGTCAAATACGCAATGAAAAACTTTTTCACGATCTGGATTCGCCGAATCAATGGAAAACGGAAAACCCAGTTAATTCATAGCCTAGTAGCTGTTTTCTAGAAATGAAAAAATATTCTGGAAAAATTGAAAAATAGGCGGGGCGCTGGCATTCTCAGCCAGCAACTAAATTCCGTGGAGGCTGACATGGCCAGGATGCGCGCGGTCGACGCAGCGGTTCTCGTTCTCGAAAAGGAAGGCATTTCCTGTGCCTTCGGCGTGCCGGGCGCTGCCATCAACCCGTTCTATTCGGCGCTGAAAGCGAGGGGCACCATCCGCCATATCCTCGCGCGCCATGTTGAGGCGGCGTCGCACATGGCCGAGGGCTTTACCCGCGCCAAATCAGGCAATATCGGCCTGTGCATCGGCACTTCGGGCCCGGCCGGCACCGACATGATCACCGGCCTCTATTCGGCCGCGGCCGATTCTATTCCCATCCTCTGCATTACCGGCCAGGCGCCGCGGGCGCGTCTCAACAAAGAGGATTTCCAGGCCGTCGACATCGCCGCCATCGCCGCCCCGGTCGCCAAATGGGCGGTCACCGTCATGGAACCCTATTTGGTGCCGATGGCGCTGCAGAAGGCGATCCACCTGATGCGCTCGTCGCGGCCGGGGCCGGTTCTCGTCGACCTGCCGGTCGATGTGCAACTGGCCGAGATCGAGTTCGACATCGATGCCTACGAGCCGCTGGTGCCGTTCAAGCCGGCAATGTCGCGCGGCCAGGCCGAGAAAGCGTTAGCGATGCTCAACGCGGCCGAAAAGCCTATCATCGTTGCCGGCGGCGGCATCATCAATGCCGATGCCTCGGATCTGATGATAGAGCTCGCCGAAGTCACCGGCGTGCCCGTGATCCCGACGCTGATGGGCTGGGGGGCGATTCCCGACGACCACCGGCTGATGGCCGGCATGTGCGGGCTGCAGACATCGCATCGCTACGGCAATGCGACGATGCTCGAGGCCGATTTCGTCTTCGGCATCGGCAACCGTTGGGCCAACCGCCACACCGGCTCGGTCGACGTCTACACCAGGGGGAAAAAATTCATCCATGTCGACATCGAGCCGACCCAGATAGGCCGTGTCTTCGCGCCGGATCTCGGTGTCGTGTCGGATGCCGGTGCGGCGCTCAAAATGCTGCTCGACGTCGCCACCGAGTGGAAGACGGCGGGAAAATTGCGCGACTGGTCGGGCTGGGCAAGGGAATGCCAGGGCCGCAAGAAGACGATGAAGCGCAAGACGCATTTCGACCAGGTGCCGCTGAAACCGCAGCGCGTCTACGAGGAGATGAACAAGGCATTCGGCCGCGACACCACCTATGTCACCACGATCGGGCTTTCGCAGATCGCCGGCGCGCAGTTCCTGCATGTCTATAAGCCGCGCAACTGGATCAATTGCGGCCAAGCCGGACCGCTCGGCTGGACGCTGCCGGCAGCGCTTGGCGTTCGCGCCGCCGATCCGCACCGCAATATCGTCGCGCTGTCCGGCGACTATGATTTCCAGTTCATGATCGAGGAACTGGCGGTCGGCGCGCAGCACAAATTGCCCTATATCCATGTCGTCGTGAACAATGCCTATCTCGGCCTGATCCGTCAGGCGCAGCGCGGCTTTTCGATGGATTTCGAGGTCAGCCTCGCCTTCGAGAACGTCAACCGGAAGGACGATCCCGAGGCAGGCTACGGCGTCGACCATGTCGCAGTAGCCGAGGCCATGGGCTGCAAGGGGGTCCGGGTGCGCAGGCCGGAGGAGTTTGCCGGCGCCTTCAAGCAGGCCCAGCGCCTGATGAAGGAGCACCAGGTTCCGGTTGTGCTCGAATTCATCTTAGAGCGCGTCACCAACATTTCGATGGGCACCGAGATCGACAAGATCACCGAATTCGAGGAGCTTGCCGAACATCACGAAGACGCGCCGACGGCGATCGTCATGCTGGACTGAACGGAGAAAAAGAATGCCACGGTTTTCAGCCAATCTTTCGATGCTCTTTGGCGAGCACGAGTTCCTCGACCGCTTCGATGCCGCCGCCCGCGCCGGTTTTGGGGGTGTCGAATATATCGGCCCTTATGACCATGCGCCGGAGGTGGTTGCAGCGAGGCTGAAGAAGAACGGCCTGATGCAGGTGCTGTTCAACCTGCCGGCCGGCGACTGGGGCAAGGGCGAGCGCGGCCTTGCCGTGTTGCCGGATCGCGTTCCCGAGTTCCGGCAGGGCGTCGCCAAGGCGATCACCTATGCGCATGCGCTGGGTTGCGAACAGGTCAACTGCCTCGCCGGCATTGCGCCGCAGGGCGTCGACCGGAGTGTGCTGGAAGACGTCTTCGCCGAAAACCTGGCTTTCGCAGCGGAGAAGCTGGAGCAGGCCGGCATCAGGCTGTTGATCGAGCCGATCAACACGCTCGATATTCCCGGCTTCTTTCTGAACTATTCGGATCAGGCTCTGGCGCTCATCGACCGCGTCGGCTCGAAGAACCTGTTCCTGCAATACGACATCTATCACATGCAGATCATGGAGGGGGATCTCGCCCAGACCATCGAGGCAAACCTCGGCCGCATCGCGCATATCCAGCTTGCGGACAATCCCGGCCGCCATGAGCCGGGGACGGGCGAGATCAATTTTCCTTTTCTGTACAGCCACATCGACAGCATCGGCTATACCGGCTGGGTCGGGGCGGAGTACAAGCCGAAGGTTTCGACGGAAGCCGGGCTGGGATGGTTCCGGGAGTTTGCCGGGCAGGCGGCGGCGTAGGGGTCAAGGATTATTGAAGTCGAGTTCCTTCGCGCCCCCCTCTGGCCTGCCGGCCATCTCCCCCACAAGGAGGCAGATTGGATGTCACCGCCGCTTTCGCTAACTTCCGAGGTCGAGAAAGTTACAAGCCGGCGCCGAAACTGCCGATCTCCCCACCCGTGGGGGAGATGGCCGGCAGGCCAGAGGGGGGCGCCACGGAACGCGGCATCGACAAGGAAAATACCAGGGAGATAATCAATGGACACAATCGGTTTCATCGGCCTCGGCATCATGGGCGCGCCGATGGCGGGGCATCTTCTCGACGCCGGCTATCATGTCGTCGCCAGCGACCATCGCTCGAAACCGCCGGCCGATCTCGTCGCCAAGGGTCTGAAGACAGTCACCGGCCATCACGCCGTGGCGAAAACGGCCGACATCATCATCACCATGGTTCCCGATACGCCTGAAGTGGCCGACGTGCTGTTCGGCGACAACGGCGTCGCCTCGGGTTTGACCGCGGGCAAGCTGGTCATCGACATGAGTTCGATCTCGCCGATCGAGACCAAGGCTTTTGCCAAGAAGATTAACGACCTCGGCTGCGACTATCTCGACGCGCCGGTGTCGGGCGGCGAGGTCGGCGCCAAGGCCGCGTCGCTGACCATCATGGTCGGCGGCGAGGAAAAGGCCTTCGAGCGCGCCAGGCCGGTGTTCGAAAAGATGGGCAAGAACATCACGCTGGTCGGCCCCAACGGCGTCGGCCAGACCACCAAGGTCGCTAACCAGATCGTCGTTGCGCTGACTATTGAAGCGGTCGCCGAAGCGCTTGTTTTTGCATCGAAAGCCGGCGCCGACCCGGCCAAGGTGCGACAAGCGCTGATGGGCGGGCTGGCGGCCTCGCGTATCCTCGAAGTGCACGGCGAGCGCATGATCAAGCGCAGCTTCGCGCCCGGCTTCCGCATCGAACTGCACCAGAAGGATCTTAATCTCGCTCTGGAAGGGGCAAAAGCGCTTGGCGTCGCGCTGCCCAATACCTCAACGACGCAGCAATTGTTCAACTCCTGCGCGGCCAACGGTGGCGCCAAGGAGGATCACTCGGCGCTGGTCAGGGCGCTGGAACGAATGGCTGGGCATGGGTTATAGGGCAGTAGGGGAGGTCAAACTGCACCTCCCTACTCCCTTACTGCCCTATTCCCCTACTAAAAATTTCCTCGCCGCATAAAGGCTCACCGCCGCGCCGTTCGACACGTTGAGCGAGCGGATGGCGCCAGGCATGTCGAGCCGGGCGAGTGTCGTCACCGTTTCGCGTGTCTTCTGTCGCAAGCCTTTGCCTTCGGCGCCCAGCACCAGCGCGATCCTTTCTCCCAAAAAACTCTTTTCGAGTTCCGCCGGTCCGTCCGAATCGAGGCCGATGGTCTGGAAGCCGGCCTCATGCAGCTGGCCGAGCGCGTCGGCGAGGTTCTTCACTTCGATCTGATCGATATGCTCCAGCGCGCCGGAGGCCGATTTTGCCAGCACGCCGGACTCATGCGGGCTGTGGCGCGCCGTGGTTATCAGCGCGCCGGCGCCGAAGGCGACTGCCGAGCGCAGGATCGCACCGACATTGTGCGGGTCGGTAACCTGGTCGAGCACCAGCACCAGCGTTGTGTCGCCGAGCGCATCGAGGCGCTTCGGCTTCAGCGGTTCGGCTTCGATCAGCACACCCTGATGGACGGCGTCGGAGCCGGTCACCTTGTCGATGTCTTTTGGCTCGACCAGTTCCGTCTTGAAGGGCAAGGCGGCGAGGTCGGCGATCGCCAGCCGCTCGGCGGCGTTGCGCGTCACCAGCATCTTCTTGATCCGCCGGCGCGGATTGTCGAGTGCTGCCCTCACCGTGTGCAGGCCGTAAAGCCGCACCAGGCCATCCGCAGCTGTTTCTCCCGGTGGCACCGGCTGCCGCGGCCTGAACGCCGGCGCGCCACCGCTCTTCTCGTCGCGATGCGCACGGCGCAGCTTGGCGTAGTGGGTGTCTTTCGGGGTTTTGGGCTTGTTATCATTGCTCATGGCCGGTTCTATAGCCGTGTCGTCTGCCTATGGATACAGCCGCAGAACCTGCGTGTCGGGCGAGGTATCAAATTCAGCGCGTTTTGCCGGTGTGTTGCGGTTGACACTTTTGGACGCTGCCGCCATAAGGCGCTTCGCGAAGGGCTGCTACGGCGGTCGCGACGCGTCGATGCCTCGTTGCATGGCTCCGGCGGCAGACTGGAGAGGTGCCCGAGTGGTTAAAGGGGACGGACTGTAAATCCGTTGGCTATGCCTACGTTGGTTCAAATCCAACCCTCTCCACCACTGCCGGCCCGGAAGCCCTGAAACGCAAAGCATCGGACCGAAAAGTGCATAGCGGTTTTCGGGCGAAAGGCGCGGGTATAGCTCAGTGGTAGAGCAGCAGCCTTCCAAGCTGAATATGCGGGTTCGATTCCCGCTACCCGCTCCAAGCATGCTGTTGAAGTCATTATCAAAAACAACTTCCTTGAAAATGCGCCGTGTCACTGTCTGTGGCGGTTCTGTAGTGCCTGAGCGTCAATGCCGTCATCGACATCGCCAGATTCTCATTCAGCACCTCCGGCGACATGCTCTTCGTATTGAGGCAGGTCGTCGGCGATCGTGAACCACTTCGCCTTGGAGCCGACAAAGATGTGCTGCGTCGCGCGGATGGTCGGCTCGTCGACGAGGGTCCCCATGGCGACGTGCACGAACGCGCCGTCGCGGACGACCGAATAGAGCAATGAGCCGCAGGTCTTGCAGTGCGCGTCATGGCCGGTCTTCTCGCCAAAGATCAGGAGGTTGTCCTCGCCCTTGGTCAGGCTCAGTCTCTCACGCTCGATGCCGGCAAACGGCTTGAAGGCTGAACCGGTGGTGCGCCGGCAGTTCGAGCAGTGGCAGTTGGCGGCGTAGATGAACTCGTCGGCCACCGCGTATTGCACAGCGCCGCACATGCATTTTCCGGCAAGCATGCGGTTGCCGGCGTTCTGGCTGCTTACATTCTGGTCGCTTACATTCTCTTGGCTTGCCATGAGTTCTCCACTCAGCCGACCGTCGTCCTTTGGGCAGTATCCAGGTCTAGGCCACCACGGTCAGACGGCGCCTGCGCTCGTCGAGCGACACGATGGTCAGCCCGCTGGCCACCACCAGCAGGATGCCGCTGATCGCCAGCGCGTTCGGGAATTGCTGGAACACCACCAGGCCGGAAATGACCGCCCAGATGGTGAAGCAGTAATAGAACGGCGCCACCACGCCGGTCGGCCCGACGCGATAGGCCATGAAGATGAAGAAGTGGCCGAAGATCAAAAACAATCCGGCCCCGGCCAACAGCAGCAGATGATGCGTCTCGGGCATCACCCAACGCTCCGACACCAGATGCGCAACGCCTGAGCCGAACAGCACCACCACCACCGCGGAAATCGCAACGATCATTCCAGGCACGTTCGAGGCGACCCGCCGCCCGGCGAGATCGCGCGCGGCGGCGAAAGCCGCGTTGCCGAGCGCCAGCAAGGCGTAGACCGAGATACCCTGCATGGTCGGCTGCGCCACCATCACCGCTCCGATGAAACCAAGCCCGATCAGCGCCGTGCGCAGCCCCCCGATGCGTTCCCGGAACAGGACAGAGGAGCCAATCAGCATGAGCAAGGGAGTGATCTGCCCCAAGGCGGTCGAATCGGCGATCTGCATGTTGGCGAGCGCCACGACGTAGCAAAGGATTGCCGCCAGCTCGAGCAGGTTTCTTTGTAACACTCTCCTGTCGAGGATCAGCGGGATCTGCCTGGCGTAACCTAGCGAAAGCAGCAACGGGATGCCCCACAGCGTTGCCGCCGTCCCGCGCAGAAACAACACTTCATAGGGTGGCAGCCCCACCGTCGCCAGCTTCATCATGGTGTCGTTGACGACATAGGACCCGGTCGAGAGGATCATGAACAGCGGGCCGCGGATGGCGATCGGAATGAAATGCATCGGATCAGGAAATCAGACCGGCGCCACACCGGCAATGGGCCAGATCCGGTTGTAAATCCGGCAAGGCGGACAGGCGGAAGCGGCGATTTCCAATCCGCCGAATGCCGGTAACCCGCCGAACCTATCTTCGCCCATTCCATTCCTTCTCGTTCGTTCCTATATCCGCGCCACATCCCCGAAATCGGATCATGGGTTCAGACCCGGGTGAGAAAGCGCCCGGCCACAAGACACTTGTGTTTTTCGGCCGTAGTCGCTAAGCGCCCCGCATTCGACTGAACTGAAGGTCCAGGCCGTCCAAGGAAAGAGACTATGGCAAAAGGTAAATTCGAGCGTACAAAGCCTCATGTGAACATCGGCACGATTGGCCATGTCGATCATGGCAAGAC
>NZ_JBVVQU010000071.1:0-28908 GCF_055811555.1 Mesorhizobium sp. WSM4813 | reverse complement strand
CGCTTCATTGCCGAGACGGAAAATACCGGCGCTAGTCACACCAGGGTCGGCGCTTGCCGGTCCATGGCCGCGCCGAACGATCGCGCTCTGCGGGATGCCTGCTTGCAACGCCGCAGCCACGGCTCTATCGACGTAGTTGAAGTCCACCGCAGTCGTGCGCACCGGATAAGGATTTATTCCGTAATAATCGATCCCCGTGTTGGCAGGTTTCGATCAAATAGCCCTCAACCCAGTCTGTTTTGCCTGTTGTCTTGTTGCCAACTGGTATTCGCTCCCCTTCGGGCGGCATGAGGGCGATGCTGCCAGAATGGACCATCGGCATGTTGCGCGTTTGGCCATGCACGAAATGGAAAAGGCCAACGGTGTAGCAGAGGTCGCCCACGTCAGTGTTCTCAGCAGCCAGTGCTTCCCTGGTGCCGATTATGTTCTCTGGGAGATATTTGATTTGGAAGTTGTCTTTCGCGGGCAGCGCGAATGGACGACAGCCAAATCGACCAAGGGATCGGAATGATAAACCCACTTTACGTCGTCGGCCGGCAACAACTCGGCACGGTTGTTTCTGTTGACAAGGATTACAAACGGAGATCCTTCCAGCACCTTCGCAACGTGACCTGCCGTGACGAGGTATGGAGCGCCCTGGTAATGCAGAAGGAAGGCGGTGCCAGCACATTTTATGCCTGAACCAACAAAGACTATAGTGTCGTGAACCACGTTTCCCATGTGCATTGGAATACCTCCAAGCCAGGGATCTTACGACGGGGTGTGAGCCATAGCCACCCTTCGACGCACAGTCCTGGTACCGGACGGCTGGAAGTTCAGTTTCAACTTTGTCGCTTTATGCTGGAAATTCGCAGGCGACGAGAGTTCAGCGGGTTGACGGTACGGCACACCGGGCACTCGCTGGGGGAGTACCATCAGTGGAACATTCCTTTTGTCCGCAGGTTGGTTCGTGAGCGCGTCGTGCGCTTAACAGAGGAGAAAGAATATGAAACGGATCCTTTTGGCCTCCGCCATGTTGGCGCTTTCCGCCGGGCTTTCCTTTGCCCAGACGACGAGCGGAACTTCGGGCGGAACCTCCACGACCACGACCACGACCAGCCCCGATCAGGGAGCCAACTCCACAACCACCACAACTGATCAGGGAACTGACACCACCACCACCAGCGGCACGAACTCGAACTCAGCCAAGGATTGCGCACCTGGCCAGCAGACCGGCAGCGCGCAGGAGGCCGCTCCTGGGCAGCAGGACACGGACGCTAAGACCGCCGCCCCCGGTCAAATGAAGAAGACCACCGAAGATTGCTGATTGCCTGTAGGGCGCGCCGGCCGGGCGGATTTGGGTCCGCCGCAGGAAAAAGCTAACAGAGGTTGAGGCGGAAGGTAGGGACGTGATCACGGAAGTCCCTATGCCCTACCGTCTGTCTCGCTTTTTTCATCGATCGCTCGGACTGGCAGATAGGCGTTGGTTTCGAGCCATTCGCGCAGCACGATCTGAATAAGCTCCGGCCGGCCAATTTTCATCTCGGCAGCAATGGAATCGAGCGTGTCCTCCGTTGCGGGCTCCAGCGGCACGCCTAAGACGTTTCGAAGCATCAGTGCAGCCCTACGGAGGACAATCTGAAGATCGGCGCGGGAGATGTCCGCGATCCTAGCCGCCACCCTTCAAGCTCGTCTGCGAACGTGAGGCGTGTCATTTTGTTGCTCTACTCGTCATAGATATCGCTCACCGTCGGCGCGGTGCTCGAAACAGAACCAGTGCGATGGCTGCCGCGGCTTGGCGAAACCCCATCCGGCGTTCTTGCCGCAGCCGGGATGCTCGCACGTATGGCGCTGAATACCGGGGCGGGTGACCGGCTCCATTGTGCCGGGAAGGCGGATTTCGTCACTCATAGCAGCGCTATCGGGTCGATCATGTGCGGGCTGTCGTTTGGCAGCTTGTTCTTGACGGAGGTGTTCACGTCGCGGCTGACACGGTAGAACTCCAGGTCCTCATCGAGGTTTTCGTGCAACAACTGTTTGGCGTCGTTTGGCGGCGTTTCCGGGTCCAGCCAGGCATCATACATGTCCGGATCGAGGATCACCGGCTGCCGATCATGGATCTGGCGCATCGTCTCGCCAGCCGGCATGGTGACAATCGAACAGCTCGTCACGTCGAGGTTCTTGTTGTAGGCCCAGATGCCGGCGAAGCTGAACGGCTGATGATCGGGCAGGAAGATATGCCAGGGGTCACGCCCCTTGTCAGCCGGGCTGATCGTCCACTCATAGAAGCCGTCGGCAGGGATCAGGCAGCGTTTCGACTTGAATGCATCTTTGAAGGCTCCAGAGGTATCGATGGTCTCGGAGCGGGCGTTGAACATGGTGGCCTTGGGGAGTTCCTTGGCATGCCAGGGAACCAGCCACCATCGACTTTGGCGGAGCTTGTGGCCCCCATTCTCGCCGGCCGTGACGAATGGAACTTCCTCGGTCGGCGCGATGTTGTAGCGCGGCGCGTCGTTGCGGCCGATTTCGGCTGGCGCCGTCAGTCGATAGAGCCGGTGGATTTCCGACCAAGGCAGATATCTGGTGAATCGTCCGCACATTCCCTTGCCCTTAACTTCGCAGGATCTCGGGAGCAAGAGCGAGAATCCTCCTATATTCACCACCGCGGCGCCAGACGCCTTTCGCGCTCGGCCGTTCTCCCAGTTGCGCGCTGGATTGAATACGCGCCACCGAAGTGGGTGGTCAAGGAATGCTCTCGCGGCTTTCTCTTCGGCAAAGTAATGGATCCGCCACGCACTCCGCCGTTCGGCTCCTTGCGCGCCGCTTGGACACATCTTCTTCCGAAATGGGCTTTTCCTGTCCGGTGTTCTCGCCAATCCCGGACTTGGCTGCAAAACTATAAAGAAGGCCTGCCACGACAAGCACCAAAAGGGTGCCGAGTGCCGCCACTTGCCACAGACCGAGCCCGCACGCCACGCCAATTGCCCCGGACAGCCACATGCCTGCACCGGTCGTCAGCCCGTGGACCTCGCCTCTCGAAAACAAAATCGATCCGGCAGCAAGGAACGCGACGCCAGCGGTAACCGCTTCGACAACACGAATCGGATCGACCTTCACGGAGGCCTGCAGAAACATCGGCGAGTGAACGATTTCAATCGTCAGAATACCGAAAGTAGCCGCTGCCACGCAGATCAGAATATGAGTGCGAAGCCCGGCAGGCCGATTTCGCCATTCGCGTTCGAAACCGATCGCAGCACCGAAGATCGACGCCAGCAGAAGCCTCGCCGCAATAACCGGAAACGGGAGGTATGTCGGATGGCCGAATTCTTGGAAAATCTGTTGCATGCGTAACTGACCGGCCACAACGTGCTCGCGCCGGCCAGGTCCCTTGCCGGAGGGAGCGGCGGCCTCCACTGGTCGAACCCACGGATAGATTCCACAGCGCGACTTGACGATCAAGGAAACATGTTCCTTATTCGTTCTCATGGCGCACGATCTGATCGACATTTAGGGAAAGGCCACCCGGCATAAATTTACGGGTTGCGAAGATTTCTTCGTCTACGTCTTTGCGGTTCTTAACAACATAAGCGACGAGAAACTTCATGGTATTGCGCGCCACGCGGCGCGCTTGGCCTAGTCTTAGTCTAGACTTCCGTTTGCTCGATTGGGCTATCGAGGCCATAGCCCGCCGTACGCACTGTGCGAATGATGTCTCGGCCGGCGGCTTTCCTCAAGGCATCGCGCAGTCGGCCCATATGCACGTCAACAGTACGCGGTTCGACGTGAACGTTGGGCGCCCACGCGGCTCGAATGAATTCTTTCCGGCTGAAGATGCGATCGGGGTCGTGCATCATCGTCGCCAAAAGCCTGAACTGTATTGGTCCCAGGACGATATCCTTGCCGTCATAACGCACGCGATGCCGCTGCGGAAACAGTTCCAGCTTTCCCCACGAGAACCCCGTCTCGCCAAGGTCCTCTGGGGCCGCCAGTTGCTCCCCCATGCCTGCCAGAGCACGCAAGGCATGCACGATCTGGGACGGGTGATGGGGCGACGTAAAGATGTGATCGACACCGGCCTTCAAAAGCTCGAAATACAAGATTTGATTGCCTGGAGGGAGTACAGCAACGACCGCAATTCCACGTTCCTTGCTCGCGTGACAGATGCGACTGATTACGTCGGGCTGACAAGATGAATCGTCGCTGCAATCGAGCAGCACGGCCGTGACGCGCCATTGTGGCAACAGTTCGAGCGACTTTGCGCAGTCGCAGGCCGGCAGACAAGCAAACCCCTCGCTTTCGAGGATATAGCTGATAAGCGCGTAATAGCTGGCATCGGAGCAGCAAACGAGAATGCAAGGTCTCATCCCGATCGGACTCGCAGTTGATGGGACGTCTCGAACTTTCATCGTCAATGTCTCAGTGATGTTGCAACAAACGAGGGAGAATTTCCTCGGAGGATATTAGAAAATGCTACTATAAGCAGCAATACCGTCTCCTTGTGGTGATTCTAACTTGCGCGATTGGCCAAACGTGCTGTTTGACTTTGCGACTATGTTGCAACATAATGCCTGCGGCTGTTTGTGACAAGCTTGCGTTGCAAAACTCGATCGAGGGTAGGATGCAGAGGTCTCTGGCTATCGGACATGGATTTCGCCATCGGCATCATCTAACCCTTTCACCAAGATCGCGGACCGCGCATTATCGGATGATGAAAACCAGCCTTGATCACCTGCCAGCGAACAAGCAGCGCGAACTCGCCCGCGTCGTCGAGATCCTGCACGAAGAATTCGAGGACGCGCTCGAAGGCAGTTCGGCGGAATTCAAGAAAAAAGGCAGGATTCTCAAAATCATCCTGTTTGGCTCCTATGCGCGCGGTGACTGGGTCGACGAACCTCATAGCATGAAGGGCTACCGCTCAGATTTCGATCTCCTGGTCGTCGTCAACAACCGCAAGCTGACGGAATTTGCCACCTACTGGTACAAGGCCAGCGATCGGCTGCTGCGCGATCGCGGTGTGTCGACCCAGGTCGGCTTGATCGTCCACTCGCGCCGGGAGGTGAACACTGCGCTCAGACAGGGGCAGTATTTCTTCTCCGATATCCGACGCCAGGGTATCGTGCTTTACGAACTCGATGACGAGCCGTTGGCGGAGCCAAAACCGCAGAGCTCGGCAGATGCGCTCAAATCAGCGCGTGAGCAATTCGAGAGTCGAATGCCTGCGGCGAAGAACTTCCACCGATTGTTCAAGACGGCTTTGGCCGAAGGCATGCTGAAAGAGGGGGCTTTCCTTCTCCACCAAGCCGCCGAGCATGCCTATTCGGCTCTTTTGCTGACGCTTACAAGTTACAGCCCGCCATCGCACAATTTAAACTTTCTTCGCACCTTAGCCGAGGAGCATGACCGCCGGCTAACCGAGGCATGGCCGCGCGACCAGCAGCGATTTCGCGCCTGGTTCAACACGCTGAACGAGGCTTATGTAAAGGCGCGGTATTCCGAGCACTATCAGATCAGCCGCGAAGCCTTGGAATGGCTCGGCGAACGAACCGCGATCCTGCATGACCTTGTCGAGTCTATCTGCAGGCAACATCTGGAGACCCTTGCCGAACAAGTCGCTGCCGCGTGAGACTTCAGTCCGGATGAGGAGCCGATTGACTTTAGGCGAAAGGAGAATCGATCAAGACCGTTGAATGAAGACGATATGGTGCCAGGGACGACACGAGAAAGTCGAGGCGGATTGTCTCGATCGTGGCTCAGCTAGAGTTTGGACGTCCGGCCATCCCTTGAACCCTGCGTCGGACATTCACGCAGGAACGTCGTCATGCAGAAACGAGACAGACCAACCCCTTCCACCGTTCATGGGAACGCAAGCACCCTCAGCACTGCGGAAACAGTTGAGCAAAACGGAGCTGCGCTCGCTGCCGCGTGGTGCGCTCTTTCCGCTCGCTGTGACGGTCGCCATGCCGATTATCGCTTCTGGTTTCGTGTTTTTGAGAGTCACTTCCCGCGAGTGCGAGACTAGGACTCTTCGCCAATTCCGAACCACCGCCGTCGGCCAGTCGCCCGGTCGGGACCGCTTTCAGCGATATTTCGCGCGATCCATAGAGAGGTACTTCGACTTCGCGGCCCTCGCGGAGATGCACTCGGCAACAGCCGTTGACCATCGTCAGGATGGCTACTTCTCCGGTGTGGTCTGGACTTGTCGGAAACGCAGCGGAGACATCCCCGTCCAGCGCTTGAAGGCGCGGCTGAAGCTGGCTGCTTCGGTAAAGCCGACAAGTTCGGCAACGCGCTCAATCGGCAGCACGCCGGTCGCTAGCAGGTAACGCGCATGCTCTTCGCGCGTATTGTCGATCAGTCGCTGAAAGCTCAAGCCCTGCCGCGCCAGCCGTCTGTGTAGAGTGCGTTCCGACACGTGGAGACGCCGGGCAGCCTCGGCGACATCAGGCATTTGCCGCCCGGCACGGACTAGCAATCCATAGAGTTGCCCAACGAGGCCTTCCTCGGTGCGCGTTCGCGCCAGAAGAGTTTCACACAAGCGTTTATAGGTGTCTTCAAGCAAAGGGCTTGCCAGTGGCAGGGTCTTGTCGCCGGCGCCGGGTTTGAACACCCACCGTGTATGCGGCGCTCCAAAGATGACCGGAAACCCCAGTATGTCCTCGCACCGGCACCAGTTCCTTGGACGGTCTAGGGCTATTTCGACGTGCGACATTAGATTGGAATCCTGCCACATATCGGTGAGCAGGCGGGTGACGCAACTCAGCGATCGTTCGAGTTGTTGCTCACGAATGTCGATTGGCGTTCCGGAAGCGTCACCCGAAATTCCAACCAACCCCCCATCCTCGTATACCAGGCCGTAGCTGATCAGCGATGGACAGAGATCCTGGAAATGCATGGCATTGCGAAGGGCGCCAGTCGTGTCGGACGCTGCCAGGGCCGCCATGCCTAGCGGACCCATCGTAAGGATGTGGAACTGCAATCCGGTGCTGAAAGAGGCTCCCGGCTCGCCACTCGTAGCTTTGGCAAAAGCCCGCTGCAGCCGAAGCTCGTCGACCCCGCTCAATTCACCGTTCGGGTCGTCAAATACTGCCGGATCGACACGTGCTACTTCGGCGAGGTTCACCCAATCAATCCCCATTTCCCCCGCAACCTGGCGCATAATCCGCGCGCTGTAATTGGGCAGGCGTGTGCTCGCCAGGTTCTCTACACGCATTGCGTTGTCTCCCTCCAAATGCCGATGACCGAGTGCGAGTTGGTGCAAGATTGCACTGCCGCGCCGCTGCTATGGCAGGCCCGGTCATGAACATGGCAGTTTCGGTCATTCAGTCGGCAGCGCCGCAGGCTAGAGTAGTGCCTGACATAAGTATGTGACGTCCACGCAGGGGCGAAATCATCCTTAGCGAGAGCAGGGCGGGTTACATGCCGAGAGTAAACGTCAATAACACCGAATTGTATTACGAAGAAAGTGGCGACAAAACAGCACCCGCTATCCTGCTGGCGCACTCGTTGTTCTTGGACCATAAAATGTTCGAGCATCAGATCGCGGCCTTTTCCCGATCCTACCGCGTCGTTGCCTATGACCAGAGGGGTCACGGACATAGCTCGCATCCCTATGATGGCGACTATGATATGGACACGTTGTCGGAAGACTCCGCGGAGCTGATCAAGCGGTTGGGTCTCGGACCCGCTCATGTAGTCGGCAATTCAATGGGAGGGTTTGTCGCCATGCGGCTAGCCGCTCGTCGACCCGAATTGGTCCGGTCGGTGGCAGTTCTTGGGTCTTCATCGGAGCATGAACACAAAGCGCAGGAGTTTCGGCCGCTCGTCGAGGCGCTTAAAGCCAATGGTGGCGCGGCGGTGGTCGACAGCCTGATGCACATCATGTTCGGAGATACTAGCTTGTCTGATCCCGCGAAGGCAGGGCTTCGCTCGCGCTGGCGAGCACACCTGGCTGCGATGCCGCGCACGATTGGCGACGCCGCGCATGCCGTTGTCGAACGGCGCGGTGTGATTGACGAACTGCGTGACGTCGTCATGCCAATCGTGGCAATCGCCGGCGCTGAGGATCATGCATATTCGGTCGCACTGTCCAAGAACATTGCCGAAGCAGCGCCCGACGGCAGCTGCGTCGTGGTGGAAAGCACCGGCCATTCCGTTGCGCTCGAGTCACCGGCCCCTGTGAACGTACATCTGCTCGCCCATTTCCGGAGGGCCGACACAAAGCGTGCGACGGGCGCGAGCGCATAGCCCAACTATCCTGCCAACCAGCCTTCGAACATGTGCCGCAGAATTCGGAGAGACGGACAAGTGACAACATGGGAGAACCACCTGAAAACGGGTCAGCAACCGAGCGACCATTCTCCGCAGATCGGCTCAGCGTGTCATCTCGCCATTTGTGTTTTTATATTGCTGTACGTCGCAGGCGCCTTCTCGAGGAAGCCGCACCGACAGAAACATCTCTAAACAACACTTAACCTCGCTCCGCTCCGGCGCTGTTTTATGCTGAGGAAACCAGATCTGCTCCAACAGTACAGCTGGCACTAAGTCTGAAGTCGCCGACCGGCCGGCTGGTCAAAGTCAAAGGGTTGCGAATATGGAAATGGGCTCATTCAGTAATTTGCTGCTGTCCGAGTTCGCATTGATGCCGCCCAAGCTTCAGGTGGTGGCGCAGTATGTTCTGAATTATCCGGAAGATGTTGCACTTGTGTCTATGCGAGAACAGGCGCGTAGGGTGGGGGTTTCCCACTCGACGATGGCAAGACTCGCCAACTGGTTAGGACTAGAGGGATACGAAGAGATTCGAGAGGCCTGTGCCGCGGTCCTTCGAGATTGCCGAAAGAGTTGGTCTCCTCCCGAGGCGCTCGTTGATCAGGCGGGCGGCCTAACTGCCGATGTCCTCGTGGATGCGATAGCAATGGATGTGTCAGCATTGGCTGAGCGGGCCAGCGCCGGTCAACTTGCCAGGATGGCCACCAGGTTCGCACAGGCTCGACGTGTCTTTTGCCTTGGTCTTGAGCCCGCTGGGATAATTGCTCACCATTTTCACCGTGCAATTGGGCAGCTCGGCAGAGAAGCATATCTGGTCGATTCGGAGGACAAACGTTCTATCGACCTTGTCCGGCGTGGAGGGGCAGGGGATGCGTTCCTTGTCATCGGTCCCGGACGTAGCGCTGCCACTGTACTTGGGCTGGTTCAGCATTTAACGCGTCGAGGAGTAGCAGTAGCCGCGATAACTGACAGCACAGTATCTCCGCTGGTACTACACTCGCAGTATTGGGTCGTGGTAAAGACAGGCCAGCGTTCTCATTTCTCTAGCATGGTTACAATACTTACCGCTGCGGAAATATTGGCGGCTCTAATAGGTCCGGACCATTTGTCCGGCAATGCCTTTCCACATGAAGCCCGGGCCAAAGCGCCGACCGCATGACCGCCGGTCCTCTTGCTTCACGGTTCCGAACTCGCCTTTTCCTGCGCACCAGATCGAGCCATTCCGTGAGCTGACGAAATTGATCGGCCGCCGCGGCCAACCGGGGGATACCTTGTGGTCTTTCGTGGCCACGGACGTCAATTGGCTGAGCGATTTACGACCAGAGCAGAAAAGTCTGCTTTGTACTACGACAGCCTTGCTTCGACTCCCGCCGTTATGAATTTAGCCCTCGTCTAGCCACCGGCCGGATCGTTCTGATTTCGCAAGCCGCCTAACCGGATGACCTGCCGTTCTCTAGCCGATGGGTTTTGTGAGGTTCACCTGATCGATCATCGCGTCCATGCAGGGTTGCACTGCGCGGTGCCACATAGAACGTGGTCCACTTCAGGAATTCCAAGGCGGCACCCTCGATATCGTTGCAATGATAGATGATGCCGGAGCGGCTGGACCTTATAGAGACCGGCGGGGAGAACCATTGGAGAGGAGATAGGCGCGGAACATTCGTGTTGGTCGAAGGCAACGAACAACGAGGAATACGGCCTCAAATACGATGAGTTCGGTAAGCTGGCCTGTTGTCTCGCTCAGATCAGGACCGTTTTGGGGGACCGCAGCGATGGTTGCCTTTATGGAAACGACCTGGCCAAGCTGGGCGTCTCGGAGCGCCAGTCGAACCAGTTCCTTGGCCGTGCGAGACGGCCCGTGTTCCACCTGATCGTCCTCAGCCCCCGCCGCAGTCAGAACCGAAAAGGCATAAGCAATGTATCCAATCGTACAAAGACTGGAGGGTCACGAACTTTTGATTGAAATTGCTGCGGGGGATCGGGCCATCGGAACGCCCGATTACCCCGTGGCCTCCCCGGTCGGCTCTGTTCTGGAACCTCTTCAACTGCAGGAGGGTTGATGCGAAGGTTCAGGAGTGTGTCATGAGGTTCAAGGCCGGGGATGGTCGCCTTTCCTTCGTTGAGTTTCAGTCGCCCACGCTGGTCGAGAAGGCGCCTGCGGGCAGCGAATGGCTTCACGAGATCAAGTACGACGGCTATCGCACCGAGCTGATCATAGAGAGCGGTACAGCAAGGGCCTTCACGCGTCGCGGCTACGACTGGTCGCATCGATACAAGAGAATTGTCGAGGCAGCAGCGGGCCTGCCGGTCAAGGCAGCGATCATCGATGGCGAGGCTGTTGTCCTCGGCGAGACCGGGCTGCCGGACTTCCAAGCCTTGGAGCGGGAATTGGGTAACCCAGACTCGGCGAAGGTCATCTTCTATGCGTTCGACCTTCTGCACCTCAACGGCCGCGACCTTCGGCAACTGCCTCTGGCGAAGCGGAAGGCCGCGCTAGACAAGCTTTTGAAGGAGACGGCTCCAACGCTGACCTATGCCGAGCATTTGGACGTGAGCGGCAAGGACGTGTTCGAACATGCCTGCCGGATGGGTTTGGAAGGGATCGTCTGCAAACGCGCGAATGCCCCCTATCGCTCGGGCGCCCAGGGCAGTTGGGTCAAGGTGAAGTGCATCAAGAGTGACACCTTTCCCATTGTGGCTTTCGTCGAAAAACTCGGCGCTCAGCCGCGCCGGATTGCGTCGCTTTACATAGGCCGCTGGGAAGGCGATCGCCTGCTCTACGCTGGCAAGGCCCGCAGCGGCTACACCTTAAGCGTAGCGCAGTCAGTTCGAGAGCGGCTTGACCCGCTCATCATCGGCAAGTCACCCCTGTCAGAGCCGATCGTGAAGCCGAAGGCGACATGGGTCAGACCAGATGTGCTGGCCGAGGTGCAGTTCAGCGGCGTCACTGATCGCGGTGTGCTGCGCGAGGCAGTGTTCAAGGGCTTGCGTGAAGACCTCGTGGCGATCCCGGCCAAGCCTCCTGCTCCATCAAAGCGACGAGAAGCAGCCCGAGAACATGGGGTCCCCCGCGAGAACATCCTGCAACTGCTACCCGATGCGGTGTCCCCCTCCAAGGAAGCGCTTGCGGGCTACTGGGAGAAGGTGGCCGACCGAGCACTCGTCCATCTGGGCCGTCGACCTCTCAAGCTGGTTCGCCATACCCGTGGGGCCACGTTCTTCCACAAGGGCGATCTGCCGAAGACCCCCTCTGCCGTGCATCAGCTTCGCGTCCAGAAACGCGAGGGTGGCGAAGGCGTCCGCGTCTGGGTGGATGACCTCGCTGGCTTGCTGGGGCTGGTCGAGATGGATGCTGTAGAGCTGCACCCGTGGAATGCTACCGTCGAGGACATCGAGCATTGCGACCACATTGTACTGGATCTCGACCCCGGCGAGGGGATCGAATGGAGTGAGGTTATTGAGACCGCGCTGGCTCTGCGCGACATCATGGAAGCGGAGGGTTTGGAGAGCTGGCCGAAGGTGACCGGCGGCAAAGGCATTCACTTGATGGCCCCGCTTGAGACCAGGATCACGCACGACAGCGCTCGGCTTTTGGCCCGGTCGCTTGCCGACCGCCTCGTTGAAATCCGTCCGGATCGTTATCTGCTGTCAGCTGCCCCTGCAGCCCGAAAAGGCCGCATCTTCATCGACTACCTCCGCAACGGCCGCGGCAACACAGCGGTCGGAGCCTTCTCCCCACGAGCCCGACCCGGTTTCCCGATCGCCCATCCCGTGACATGGACGCAGGTTGAGCGGCGTATCCGCCCAGATGCGTACGCCATCGATCATCCATTCAGGGCGGCTGCCAGAAAGGCGGCGTGAAGGGGGACCATCTCGTTGGTGCCGACGATGGCGGTTTCCCGGTATTTGTGATCATATCCGCCGTATGGGTGGGACAAGGCGATATCGGTCGAGGGGGCGGCGGTCGGCCGTGCCAATGCGGCTGGTTCTCGTAACCGTGGCTGCTGTCGCCGCTGCTATCACGCAGTACGTGCTACAGAACGGCGAAGGCGTTCATCTCGCCGCATCTAATTGGATTGGGCCGACCCCCGCACCGATCACAGGTGTGGCGTCGGTAATCGACGGGGATACGGTCGAAATCCACGGCCAAAGAATTCGCTTCAATGGGATCGACGCGCCGGAATCTGCCCAGCAATGCGACGATGCCAGGGGTTTTCGCTATCAGTGCGGGGCGAAAGCCGCTGCCGCGCTCGACTCGTTCCTAGCCGTCTCCAGGCCGGTACAATGCACCTTCATTTCGTGGGATCGATACGGCCGATACGTCGGCGACTGTTTGCGCGCCGACGGTGCAAATGTTGCAGCTTGGCTCGTCGAGCATGGGCAAGCCATAGATTGGCCTCGATACAGCAATGGAGCCTATGCCGGGCAGCAGGCGAAAGCCGAGGCGGCAAAGATCGGCCTATGGGTCGGAACGTTTCAGGCGCCTTGGGATTGGCGCGCCGATCATAGCGACTCGAATAACGGGGGAACTTCCTCGGTCGTTTCCCTGCTCAATTTGGGAACCGCCTGCAATATCAAAGGAAACATCAGTTCGACCGGTGAGCGCATCTATCACATGCCGGGACAGAAATATTACAGCAGGACGGCGATCTCGACGGGGAAGGGCGAGCGCTGGTTCTGTAGCGAGGCGGAGGCGCGTTCGGCGGGATGGCGCAAAGCAAAAAAGTAATTGAGCCGCACGTTGGCGACGATCCGCACCCCAGACAGCGATGTCGCCCTACTCCCGCGCATCACATCACCGCTCGGCGTTGTAGGGATGAGCAGATCCGAAAAGATCCGCGAACTGGCGAAATCGGGCATGACCACGGCCGAGATCGCTCGCACTCTCGGCATTCGATATCAGTTTGCTTATGGAGTGCTTAGGAGTGCGGGTGTCGGCGCAAAAGACAGCCAAGAACGCTCGTCGAATGCGACTGCGGCAAAGCCAGGCTTGGCGCTGAGCCGCAACGCATGGCTCTTCGCCGGTTCAGACCGAGGCGCCCAGCGCGTCGCCGTCATGTACGACGTCGACCCGCAGGCTTGGCTTGCCGACGTGCTCGCTCGCATCGCCGATACGCCGCAGAACCGGCTGACCGATCTCCTGCCGTGGAACTGGAAGGCGCAATCTGCAAGATTGGCGGCATGAGCAACGTCGATCGCATCGCCCGTATCAAGATCCAGCTCGATGACTGGCAGCCCGCCATCTGGCGGCGCGTCGAGGTGCCGATGACGGCAGCGCTCAAAGCGCTGCACGACGTCATCCAGGCGGCCATGCCGTTCGACGACTATCACCTCTTCGAGTTCCGGGCAGACGGAAAGCGCTATGCCATCCCCAATCCCGAATGGGACAACATGCGCGACAGAACCTATTCCGCCAAGACCATGCGGCTCGGCGCGCTCGTCGATCGGGCATCACCAAACTTGCTTATACCTACGACTTCGGCGACGACTGGCGGCATAGGGTCACGATCGAGGCGATCGCTGACGCCGATCCAGCTCTCGAATATCCCCGATACATGGACGGCGCCTGTCGCGCTCCACCAGAAGATGTTGGCGGCATCCCCGGCTTCGAACTGTTCCTCGACGCCATCGCCGATCCATCGCACGAGCAGCATCGCGAACTCAAACGCTGGCACGGACGCCTGTTCGATCCCGAGCGTGTCGCTGAAGACGAAATCATCACCCGGATGCAAAAGCTCACCAAACGCCGCTCTCGGCAAGGCGGGCTTCCAAGAGCCGGAGCCAGCCACGCATCACGAATCGGTCGCGGCCCTCACCGGACCTCACCGGGCCTCACCGGAGGCTTACGATTTACCAGCCCTGTTCGGTATTCATGCGGCCTCCCTCGTCCCTGCGTGACCGGCAGAAACCTGCTGGAACGACCGGTTAGGCCGTCGAGCTCGGTTCCTCTCAGCGTCGAGCAATTCGTCCTCCCCGGTCAAGCCGTTCATAAACAGCTTGAGCAAACGCGAAGCTAAGCGCTCCCCTTCTTGCGAAAGATGGGAAACGCCGCGCTCTTTGCAGACTGTCTGAAAAACCTGGGCGAGCATCTCAATTTCGCTCGGCCCCAAAAATCGACCTGGATATGGCATGACGTTCTCTCTTGAAAAGTTACTGCGGCCAGCAAATGGTCAAATCACGTCCGGCACGCAATTACCTATGATAGCGGCGCCTCGATTCTGCCGGTTCCAAAGGAACGCCAGATTCCGCTGCTCCCCGGCAAGGGCTGAAAAAGTCCGGCGCACCATGACCTGCCTGCAGAAGCTCAGGAGGTTCGATAGTGTCTCAATGAATTCGGCTCCCGACTCCGCAGTCGTTTGAAGCCTAGTTCGGCAATCGCACGAGCGTCGCTTTGCCCAAGCCGTATGCACTGGCGCGACCAAGACGCGGATCGAAGGCAAAGACGGTTACGGTCGAAGAAGAGCGCCGCCAAATTGCGCCCACAATCGCTCGCACTCTTTCGCCCTTAGGCTCGGCGTGCCCGGCTCGCCGTAGAAGATCATCGCGCCCCCTACGTCATATCCAAGCACCGAGGCGTTGGCGACGAACTGAATGGCCATTCCCAAGCTGATGGGACCGATTTTCGCCTCAGTTTTGTTGGTGAGGTCTATCACACCAAAAACTTCTGCATTCGCGCTCCTATCAGCCAGAACAGCTGTCGAGATCGCATTATTCACCGCAAGGAGCATTTTGAGTTAGTCGCCCGCTGACACGGCCCTCTTAACTCTCTGCCGCGAACTTTGTTCCCGAGCACCCGCTCCTGTTTCGCTTTTACTCAGCGGCTAGCCTGAACGCCCGGCGGACTTTTTGCACGGAACGTCCCGACGGGCTGAAGGTTCGGAAGCACGGCGCGCATTTCCCTCCCATGGCGAGTGCCGCTATCGGGGGTTGCCTCCGTGTGCTGCGAGACCAGCCCCGGGCGGTTGGACAGGGCGGGCCTGTTTCGCACTCTGACTGCTCAGCTTTTCAACCGTCGCGATGCTTGCTTTGGGAAGAACCTCGCCTTCGGAGTTAACTAGGATTTCAGGACGGTTTTTACTCGCCCCTAACATTTGTGATTCCGCTGTAACAGATCGCAGTCTTTCCTTGAGAGGAAAAGAAAAAACAGGTGGGGGCATACTGGAGGTGCGAAAAATGATGGACCACTTAAGGAACGGCGGCGGCCTGTTTGAGGTCGCAGTGGTCGCGGTCATGGCCTTGGCGGTTATCGGGATCATCCTCGTCATTGCCGTGGGGATTTACTGACGTTATTGACCCGCGCGATCTCATTGGAGCTTGAATGGGGAACCTAGCTAGCCATGGTCTTCGGTATTTTTGCCGGGCATCAATCGTCGGTCCATCGCAGGCAAGCGGCAAACACCAGCTATGAGCCCCGCAACTACTACGTCGTCCAACCTCAGATTGATGGCAAGAGCCGCGCGGGAAATGGTTACTTAAGACCGCTTTTCTGCGTGCTCCAGTCGCTCGAGTAACCGTTTGAGGTGATCCGGGAGGTCGGGATGGATCCGGACGTCGGCGACGAGCCCGCAAAACGCCTTGTCGCCTCGGAGCCCAACTGGCGCCTGACGTTGGCAACGAGCACTGCTTGCCCGTTCAATTTCTCCGGACATCATCAGACAAATCACCCTGTACCACCACTCTGGAAAGGTTTTGGGGTCAGGATGGTTCCCCACGCAATGCAATGAATGGGAGCTCAATTCCGAGGTACTCCTTTCCGCAATGCTCGGCGCAGGCGGCCCGGCACCATGGCTCTTCTTGGGCTCGAGCGCCTCAATGCGGGAGTGCCCGACGCAGCAGCAAATTCAGCAGGGGATTCAGTTGCCGCCCGGCAGACTGTTCGTTTGGAGAATGCGGTAGGGAAGCTTCTGGAGTAGACCGGGCATCACTCAGGCGCAGGCGATGGAGTTGATCTCGCTGCTGGGACGAATTGGTCCCCGCGGATACGAGAGGCGAAGGCCATCAAGGACGGCTGAGGCCGCCGGAACCGCCGCCGTAGGCGCCGTATCTGAGTTCTCGCCCTTCGCAGCAGGCCCGCTCGCCAAATGACATCGGGAACATTAGCGCCTGAACGAAGTTGGGCAGGTAACTCAACTGGTCACATAATTTGGCACATGTCCCTTCCCCTAATGTTTTGATCCGTAAGCTCCAGAACATCTCCGATCTCAGCCAGTCAGAGATTGCGGTTTTGGAAAACATCCCACTACTGAAGAGGGACTATAACGCCAATCAGGACATCGTGAGCGAGGGAGATCGCCCCATCCATTCATTTGTCGTCTTGGACGGCTTGGTGGGATCCACCAAATTTACCGGCGAAGGCAAACGGCAGATCACGTCGTTTTTTGTTCCGGGAGATATTCCCGATCTCCACGGAATGCATCTCTCGGTTCTGGATTGCACCTTCTCACCTCTCACGCGCGCCAGTCTGGGCTTCATGCGGCACGATGCTCTGCGAGCCATCTGCGACCAACATGCTTCCATAGCGACTGTGTTTTGGCGTTCGACGGTGATCGACGCAGCCATATATCGAGAGTGGGTCACCAACGTCGGACGGCGCGACGCCTATGCTCGTATGGCTCACTTTCTGTGCGAACTCATCGTCCGCCTACACTCTATCGGATGCATTAAGGACCATGTGGCGGACCTTCCGATCACGCAGGCAACACTTGCCGACGCATTGGGCTTATCTACCGTGCACGTGAACCGGACGCTTCAGGAACTTCGACGAAACGGTCTTATATTCAACGAGGGCTCGCGAGTTCATGCGGTCGACTGGGCTGGGCTCGTTCAAGCAGGAGATTTTGACACGACCTACCTGCACCAAAGGAACGCGAAAACGTTGTGAGGGCTGAGGTAGGCTCGATGGCGAGATATTTCTTTGACAGCGGTGACAGCGATGCGGTCATCAAAGATGAAGTAGGCATCGAATGTGCTGGGATCGAGGCGGCTCGTCGTGAGGCCATGCAAGGACTGATCGACTTGACCAGACAATTCCTCAGAGATTGCGACGGCCAGCAAATATTCATCGAAATCCGGGACGAGAATGGCGAAAAGCTGGCGAGGCTGACCCTATCTCTTCAGACGCAACTGAGGGATCAATGAGGTGGCCGATCCGCGCTGCCGGTGTCAGTTCAAACCCGTATGTTCAGCCTTCCTGTAGGAACGCCAACCGTCCTTCCCAATCTAAAGCCGGTCCTGTCGGGGCAGGATGAATGCCGCCCTTCATGCATCGCTGACACTAGCCAACACGGCAGGTCGCGGCCGGTCGGGCTTGTCACATTAGGCTTTAGGTCCGATTGCTGACTGTCACAAACGGTCGCCAGCGGCCCAGATGTTACGCCTGCCGACTTTAGCGCGTTACGTCACGCGGGGGGTATACCCCAATGTTGCGGCCAATCTCCACCTGTGTGTAGCACTCGGGTAGCCATAAGCGTTTAATTTTTCTGGTTTTTCAGCTGCATCAACACCTTAGCAGGGTGATGGTGCCCAGGGCCGCACTCGAAGGTCTCGATCGGGCTGCTTAACGATGCCATTCCAAATGGATTTTGTATTAAGCGCGCGAGGCCGTAGGCAGGTGCCTAATTGATCGGCAGTAAACGCGTCGGCCGCTTGGCCGGGTGAACTGCAGTTCGTTTTGCTGCGGCACTCCGGCTTGCCTACGTCGTCTAGTCATGACCGATGAACAAAGGATCCGTCGAAGTGGAGCGGCGCGGCCAGCCAAACGGCCTTTTTTGTTTAGTCTACGTGACCTTGGTCTTGGGAAGAAGCCATGAGCGCTGTTGACCTTGTTCGAGCACTAAAGGCCGCGGATCTCGCCAAGCAGGCTGCTGAGGTGGCTAAGCTTGCTGCCTTTGAGCAGGCAACGACTGCGGCGCGCGGCGAGGCAGATGCTCCTCCCCCAGGAGATACGCTAAACGGCTCAGCGTTTTCGGATAGCAGTGCCGCTACGGGGCTGCAGTTTGGGTCCCTTGGGCCTGGTAGGAAGGCGCAGTTTGCGGTTCCATTCCAAATGCCGGAAATTGCGCTCGTCAGTCCTGCCAGTCTTCAGCAGGATGAGAGCGAGACCGATGTTCCAGCCAATGTCGCGCCTGCCAATTATACCAGTGAGCCGGCTCCCGAGACATCGGAATTAGAAGGTGACGAGCCGACGTTCGAGGAACTGAACAGCCCGGACCAGCAGGCACTAAGAGAAATGTTGGAGGAGGCCCGGGCCGACCTTGCCAGCGAGGATCCGGAGACGATTAAGGCAGCGGAGATTGTCATCGCCTACGCCGAGGCTGAACTTTGGCAGGCCGAGACGGCGCGGCTCTATGAGCTTGCGCAGCAGCAGGCGGAGGAGACGGAAGCCGCTCTTGACGATGACAGCACAGGGGCTGGCGGGGCTGCTGATAGTGAACTGGGCGGCGTGGTTCCCGACGATAAGGTGATGATTGAGGGGGAACTCGTCGATCCCGACGTTGCCGAGGCGCTGATTGCGCAGCAGGTCGCGGACGCCAGGGCGGCTGAAGCGCAGGCGCAGGCCGACGCGGCGTCCGCGCGCCTGGCCCAGTACATTGCTGATCCCAATTATGCCGCTGCCGAGAGTGCGGCGGAGGCGGTGATCAACGCCCAGCCAGACGTGCTGCGCGCGGCAGGAATACCGGAGGGAATGGTTGTCGATTTCTCGCCAACCGACACCGCCGCAGAGGCGGAGGAGCGACTGGATATCGCCGAGGCGGCTGGCGATGCGGCGGCTGAGGCCTTGGACGCGGCCGAAGCGGCAGCGGCCGCCCTAGAGGGTGCGGCTGATGCGCCCGATGGGGGCCGCGATGACCTCTATGCCGAGGCAGGCGAGCACAGCGCTGCCGCCGGCCGTC
Source organism: Mesorhizobium sp. WSM4813 (assembly GCF_055811555.1). Lineage (NCBI taxonomy): Bacteria > Pseudomonadati > Pseudomonadota > Alphaproteobacteria > Hyphomicrobiales > Phyllobacteriaceae > Mesorhizobium > Mesorhizobium sp. WSM4813. The sequence continues at coordinate 9,772 of NZ_JBVVQU010000071.1, read as the reverse complement.
TGTTGTCGGATGCCCAGATTCCTTTGCTGGAACGAACCATTGAGGACCAAGATGCGTATGTAGACACGCTCGGTGAAGACACTGAAGAACGCACCGAAGCCGAGACGACGCTTGAGAATCTGGAGGCTTTGCTCGAGAATTTGACATTCGCCCAGGAGCTTGCGCCCGCGAATGAGCAGTTGGCCGAGGCGTGGGGTGATCTGGTCACCGCCGAAGGCCGCGCGGAGCAATTTTTCGATTTTGGCGAGCAGATCATCGAAATTCTTCGCGACGATCCATTTTACGAGAAATATTTTCGTCCCGATGGATTCATTCACGAACTCGACCATAACGGCCGTGCCACTCTGCCCACCGGAGAGCTGGAGGGGTACGGATTCTTTGAGCGGGACGGCCAACTCTATGTAAGCATCGACTATGCAAACCGCGACGAACCTCTCGAGGTTCAGCTCACCTATGCTTCGGAGTCGCCGGAGTGGCGTTCAGAGGCACTCCTGGAGTTCGACCAACAGTGGGGCGAGCTGACTGGCGGCCTATCAGGCTCATTGGACGCCCATTCGCGTGCTGGCCTGAACGGCGCGCTCGATGCCCGCAACCCGGCATTGAATGAGTTCTACCTAGCCCAGGCCGACCAGCAGGAGTTAATCGCAGAACAGCTTGCGGGCCCTGCCGCCGAGGCTGCGGAGGCCTTTGAGGACGCGCGCGAGCAATATGGGGACGGCACGCTGGTTCCGCGCGGCGAGACCCCTGTGCAGATCCAGATCAACCCCGATCTCAATCTCGACGGACTAGACTTGAATCTTGGCGACTTCGATCTCGTCGATCTTGATGGGCGCTGGGTGCATCCCGACGTTGCGAATGCCTGGAGCACACTGAGTGACGCCTTAGGGCGCATTCAGCAGGGCGAGGATATCCAGGAGCGCACAGTAGCTCTGTTTCTTGAAGAGCACACACCTGAATATTTCGGTCTGCAGCAGGACGACTGGGAGCTGGAGGCCAAGAATATCATCGAAGATGGCGGTGTCATTGAACGGGACGGCAATCTCTATCTGGATCCATCGGTTTTGGACGGATCGGGGGTCTTGGACGGAATGTCGGAGGTGCAGCTCACCCTGGATCCATCGGTTCTTGACGGACCGGGGATTTTGCCCGGAATGTCGGAGGATCTGCTCACCGTTGAGCCGAACCATCCGCTCTCCTATTGGCTGGAGCAGGGGCGTACCGACGCCGGAGAGCGGCTTAACCAGGAGTGGGCGGATTTCCAGGGAGCCAACGAAGGCGACGGCTTGGAGAGCGCGCGCGAGACTTTGACCGAGGCCAGCGATGACTTTACGGCGTCGCTCGCTCAATTCGGCAGCGGGACGACCGAAGAACTGGCGGGTAGTTTGCCCGAAGGTGTGGAACCGGTGCTGGTTCCGATCGATGGAGAGCAGCGGTTTGTGCATCCCGAGGTGGCTGAGGCGCTGTTCACGTCGCTCGATCTCCAGATTGACGAGGTGAACCTCGCTCGCGAGCAAGCTCTGGATGCTGCGGATCTGGCCGATTTCCGGTCGACCCAGCCCTCAGTGCTTCCCGGCGACGATTACGCGGCAGTATACGAACAGCAAATGCAGGAAGCCTGGGACCACGAAAACGGTGACAATGCCGTGAATGATGCCCTGGGCCGTCTCGCCGACAGCATGGATGAGCGTAACACAGCGCACTCCAGTGCACTGGGAGCGGAAAGCGCCGGCCTGGAGGCCGAACACCCGGAGCTGGTTCTGCTCCATGACCTGATCGCGGCAGGCGATGGCGACGATCTGCTGACCGGGGATAATCTCGCCCCTGAAATAGAGCGGCTGCTTGAGACAGAAACGGGTCAGGCCTGGCAGGCGGCGTATCAGGAACTGGACCGGCTTGGCGGGGAGCGGGAAGAGATTACTAACATCCGGGCTGAGGCGGAAGCCTCCCGCGACTGGAAAGATTTCCTGCTGGAGGTGCCCCTTGAGGAGCGTCGCAACCCGGACAATTGGTTGGAACTGGAGTCACGCTTTGTTGAACAAAGTCCAGACGCGGCTGGCAGGACGCTTGCCGACCGGCAAAGCCAGTTGCCGGAACAAGTGACCATCAGTGACAACCTGGAAGAGGCGATCGGCATCGCGTTGGGCACCGACGATCGGAGCGTGATCGATCCTGTCGCCGACCAAATCCGCACGATCGGCGACGAAGGCGACAACGTCGAGATCAGCCTGCTCACCTACAGTGACAACGGCGTTCGTCCGACGGCGACATTCCAGGTGGAGAGTTCAACCGGCAAATCATGGCTGGTCTTTGAGGATGGCTTGAAATACCGCGATCTTGAAGACCTCCAGAAGAACGGCCCGATGTCCGAGAATGGCCAGCTCTATGTGCCACGCGTGCTAAGCGAGCCGGGTGCCGGCGAAGAGGCCGGCTATGAGTGGGTGCAGGCAGCCGACGGTCGCAGCACCACCGAACGGATTGTCGACCCGCTTGTCGGTCTGGGCACAGGTATTTCAACCATATTGGCCGTCTTCGTACCCGTCACCGCGCCTTTGACCGCACCACTTGCCTACGCGGGAGCGACCTATCTTGGCTCGGGTGCCATCGACAGGCTCGATAACTTGAGCGACCATGGCCGGTCACTCCTCAGCATCGAAGCGCTATTGGAAGGCGCCACAGTGGTGACGACCCTGCTGCCGGTGGCGTCGAGCTACTTCCGTTATCTTGGCCTCGTTCGCGCCGGCATGACCCCAGGGGGATCGCTGGCTGCCAGCATTGGTGCTGTCAATGCATCTCGTGCAGCCGATGCCGCTCTTCTCATGAGCAACGGCGACCCGTTGTTCACCGCAGCGCGGTGGTTGGACGGAGCCGCCATTTTATCCGGAGCGCCGCTGCTCGGTTATTCCGCGTATGACCTGATGGCGAATGCGGGCTACATGCCGGTCCTTGATTTGGCCAACGCCCTCGTGGGTTTGGGTACCGGTGCCTTCGGCACCGGTATGGGCTATCGCGGTTTTCGGGACACAATGCCAGGCCGGACAATGCAGCTTGCAGGTCCCTCTGGACAGCCCATCACCGCCCGGCTGCTCGGCGGCGCGCGTCCGACCGGCCCGGAAGATGTCTTCATTCCTTTCCACACGCCTGACACTGGTCAGCGGTTCCAATTCGTCAGGGATGACACGGGCGCGTACGTCATTCCGTGGCTGCGTGAACCTTTATCCTGGCAGCAAAGTCCGCAGCCGAAAAATGCCGCCCCTCGGCCTGCGCAACATGACAACGGCGTCCCGATCGTCACGCGCGAAAATCCAGCAAATCATGTGCGGCCGGAACAAGACGAGCCCTCTAACGCGCCGGCGCCATCGCCGCACTATTCCCAATTGCCTGAACGAGGGACGGGCGACTTGTTCACCTTGGTCGGCAATGATTTGGGACGGTCATCGCCCTATGCTACATTGCCGCCGCGCTACACGGGCGATCTGTCCTATACGAGCGGCAGCGGCTCTGAACCGCGCTGGCCGAGCTATCTGTTCGAGCAGCGAACCTCAGAGACCCTGTTCGGCAATATTGATCGGATTGCGGAGGCATCCTACACCTATGAACGTTATCAGCGTGACCTGCGTTATCACAACACACACGAAATGGCGCTTCGTTACGGTCCGGAGGCGCCGACGCCTCCAGCCTCTGCGATAAGGACTATTCTACCGGATATTCGTCTTGGCGTCTCCGCGCGAGTTCGTCTTTACGGTGGGGGGGTCGGGGTGGGATCACCGACTATGCTCTCGGCCGGCTTTGGTATCGGCACCAAAACGAATTACTCAGATGTGGTTTGGGCAGCTCGTTATAGCATGGCAGATCGCAGCACTACCGTTGCACGGAACACGTTTGCACAGGAAGCGGTGGTTTCACTACGACCCCAGGAATACCGCAATCTCACGGCCAAAGAGGCCGGTCTGTCACCAACTTCCACCCAGACCGCGTTTCCAGTCCGCGCCTCCGAACTTCTGCCCATTGGGGAAAGCAGCCTATTCACCAACTCCTCAGGGTATTACCCTGTTCTGCGAAAAGCAGCCGTCGTGGAGCGCACTCCAGACGGGGCTGCAAGCGTCGTAGAGGTGACTTATTCCATGTTAATAGCTGGTGAGGTGCCGCTAACGCCCCCTCAACGCGACTTTTTTAGCGTGCCAGCGGAAATAGCTGGCGGGTTTGTCCGACTCCTAGGGGAAGTGCCTTTCGACCGGGTTATGGCGGAATTCAAAGCTACACTTCGTCCGCCGGCCCTTGCCAGCCTGGTCGAAGCGGTCGCAACGTTGCCCCGATTTGGTTTCGAAACGCGCCGCGAAGCTGCGGTGAAGGACTTCCTTCGCCCCGGAGACATCATTTCACAGCCAAGCTTTGATCAGATACAGGCGACATTTGGAACTGGTCGTTTAAAGGTTCAGTTCGTGGTCGGAGATCACCGACTGGCCTCCGAGTTCGTGGCCGAGGTGAACAATCGAACTTCAGACAGTATCGATGTACTTCGCGAAATGGTCAGCAATGGCTTGGTTGACCGTGCAACTGCCGAATCGTTTGTGCGCAATCCGATTCAGAGTGGGTTCCGCCTCTCCGCAATTCCGGGTAAGCCCCTATTTCAGCTGCGTACGTTGCCGACCGGTAAGCGGGAGTATTTAATCGATCCGAAGGCACTGCTGCTCGACGTGATATTCAACGATCACTCGCGCTTATTGCCAATCAGTGTCGATCGCATGGCCACCTCAGCGGTGTACAAGGTCCAAAAAGCGCTTCGATCAATATTGCCTCCCAGCCTACGGCCAGACACACCGCCACAATCGCGCTATATGCCGACGACCAGGAATATTTATCGATCCCTTCATGTCGAAGATGGTGCAACGCCAGCGACGCGACATACCGTGTCGGTGGCAACGCGGCAGCTGCGGCTTGGACCGGTAGCTTTTTCAATAGAAGGCAGGTTACAGGGGAAAGTCGAGGCACCAGAAATTGCGCCAGTCGTTGCAACTGACAACCGCCTTCCCATGTCACTCACTTGCTCGGACGGGCGTGCGGGCACCCTGGAGGTTCCAGCTTGGCTCGCCCATACGCTGGAAATTGCTCAAGATGGCGCGGCAGCAATAATTCCCAGAGGAGCACGATCATCGTTCGACCGATTTCTCGGTGAATTGGAGGCGCAGGCTGATCCCGTCCAGCACGCGACAATCGCGCAGTTTCGTCAAGGGGCGGGCACTGCAATTCAGGATGCAAAGTTTCTTCGAACCCCAAAAGCCGATGAAGTCCGCGTTTTCCTGTCGCAATTTGTCTCCAGAGAGAGTGCAGGAGAAACAAATCCCCGTTCGCAAGCATCCGGCCCAGAATCACTTTCTGCTGCCTACCACCCAGCTGGACAGCCATACCCTTCCGCGGAGCCGCCCCTTCCCGCGACGTTTCGGATGCAACAAACGACGCCCTCAAACGCTCTCCCGAATTCTCTGCTTACGCCTTCCGGCGAGCCTCTGCGCTTGATGACAACGTTCCGTCCGCCGGAAGTCCGGCAGGTTCCCGGTTCGTCCCGCGTCTCAGGCCCGTTTGGACTAGTCTCCGGTATGTCGGGCGTTCATCTGACGTCTCAGACGCGGAGCGCGACCGCAAGCATCATTCCGGGGGAGTTGGAAGCAGGCCTGGCGGCGGCGGGGGTCAGCCCGGAACGCGCACGAGCTTTTGCGGCGGAGGTTAATCCGAACGCTAGGGAAACGATCGTTATACCTCGGACGAGCGGTGGATCGGAAGTCCACGATGCGTTGGGAGGGCATAGCCTGGTGCCGCCCTTCGGCCCCCAGAGCTTGAGGTCGCTATCGACAGAAGAGATTGCCGCGCTGAGCCTTGCTCACATACGCGGCCTGACGGTCGAACAGGTTGGCCAGCTAACGCTGGCGCAAGTTGCCGCGCTCACGCGTCGGCAATTGAAGGCGCTTTCGCGCGAACAGTTAGAAGCCTTCTCTGTGCAACAGATCAGGGTGCTGACGCGCCGGCAGGTAAGAGCACTGACAGCGCAACAGCTGTACAACATGAGCCCAGGTCAATTCCGCAAATTCACCCCGGAGCAATTCGGCTGGTTGACGCCTTTCCAGTTGGACGCGCTGTCTGTGGAGCATTTGAGGATGTTTCGGATGACCTACCGGAAGGACTTGGCGCCCGAACAGGCGGCCACGCTTAAGGAGCAATTGAGCAGGGCGAGATGGAAGGAGTTCAGGCATTCGGCTGCTACATTCGTCACCATGTCGACCTCGTCCTACATCCTCTACAGTACCGCGCCATCGCATTGGCTAGCGACGGCAGCAGCGGTGGGATTTGGGCTCGGCGGAGGAGTATTCCTCACTCAGTCCGCTTTCCCAAGCGCCACCGCCCTCAATACGACGTCAGGTCGCTGGCTCAACGGTGTTTCCGGTGCACGGTATGTGTTTACACTACCAGGCGGCGTCGCTGCTGCGCTGCAAGGCATAAATCCTTTGGTAAACTGGGCCTACACACTAGGTGGTGCTATATTCGGAGTGAAATCTATACGGCAGGCTGTAACTGGCAGAGTTGAGCTTCGAAATTTGAGCGAGCGTTGGGGGGAAGGCCTCTTCGTTGCAGGCTCTGTCCCTTATTTTTCGCAGTCCATCGGTTCGGGGTCGGTGCTAGGAGCCATTGGCGGAGCAGCTTTCGTTTACGGCTGCGGTTACTACATGGTGCGCGCTGGAAGGGACGACGTGATAATGCGCCGCCCTGTTCCCTCTACAGAGGTGGGGAACGCTGCCGCGGCGAAGTCCGAGGCAAGGTGGGCCACACACGATCGTAATGTGCTTGGAATAGCCTTCGGGGGCGGTATGCTGGCCTTCTCTCTGGAGGCCTTGCTTGCGCAACCCTGGGACGTCGCCGAAACGGATGATCCGGACGATTTGGACCCAGAACTACGGTCGCCGACTGAGGAAACCCAGCCACCGCGGCACCTCGGGGAAGAAATTGAAGCTCCTCCAGAGGCGCCGGAAAAACCGCAGCAGCCGAGGCAGCTTGGCGTTCTCGACGACCGTAGCGCTCAGACCGGCGAGGATGTAACAGACGGTGCTGGGAACGAATGGAGACCGCCCGAGGGATATGGTCCAAACGCACAGGACTATGCGGGCTGGCTGCCGGCTAGTCTAGCCGAGCCTGGGGCCGAAGGCGACCAGAACAGCGAAGGCCGTTTCAGTTGGGAGCTGGAGGAACAAGGATACGTCTGGGTGGAGGCGAGGTCTGGGCAGTCTATCCGCAGTATCGCGCGTTCTCGTGGACTTGGCGTCGCAGAAACGGTAATGCTCAACATGAATCATATAGATGACCCTAGCCGGATCTCACGGGGAGACAGAATTTACATTCCTTCTGGTGCTGTCGATCGGTCCGCTCTTGCGAATCGTAACCAGCGCGGGGCAAGCTCCTAAGCGCGGGCGCAATACGGACTATGATCGTGGAGTTCGCAATCGCGCCCTGCGGATCAACGCATTGCGCGGACTCGAGGACAAGGAAGTACAATGACAAATGCAGGTAGTACGCCAGCAGGAGCGCTGGAACAACGTGGCTGAGTTCGCTATCGCCGCCTGCCAAACGTCATGGCCCGCGGGCGACAATATCGACCGCCTCGGTTGCGAAATTTCCACCGTCAAGACGCGTTTCCCATGGGTTGGCATGATGCTGTTCGGTGAGCTCGTCCCGCTCGGTCCTTTTATCGAACGGGCCGTCGAGCTGCCCGGCCCAGCGGAAGAACGCCTTCGGGAGCTTGCGCGGCGCAACCGCATCTGGCTCGTTCCCGGGTCACTCTACGAACGTGACGGTGACAGAGTGTACAATACGACGATCGTCATCGATCCCGATGGCAATGTCGTCGGACGCTATCGCAAGCTTTACCCCTTCCTGCCATACGAGCGTGACGTCAGCGCAGGCAACGGCTTTCTCGTATTCGACGCACCCGACGTAGGGCGGATAGGCGTGCTGATCTGCTTTGACATCTGGTTCCCGGAGGTGATGCGCACGCTTGCTTGGTTGGGCGCTGAGGTGGTCCTCCATCCAATACTGACAAACACCCTCGACCGCGATGTCGAGTTGGCGATCGCACGCGCCAGCGCAGCCCAGCAGCAGTGTTACGTGTTCAACCTCAATAGCACCGGCGGGGATGATGGTCTGATGGGCTACGGCCGGTCCGCGGTTTTCGGCCCAGACGGCGAGATCATTCACCAAGCTGGCGCCGGCCCCGAGACAATTCCGGTCATTGTCGATTTCGAGCGCGTGCGCCGATCACGAGAACGCGGCTTGCATGGCCTCGGCCAGCCGTTAAAGAGCTTCCGGGAGGGCTGCCTTGCGTTTCCGCCATATGGCGGGGCGTCGTCCCCTGCACTTGACGCGCTTGGTCCGATCGCAATGCCGACGCCTCGGCTCTAGGTCGCCGGCCACACCAATTCCATGCTTTGCGATGTGGAACAGTCCTGTCGATTGGCTGGTCCTGGACCGATCTCGAGGGCCGGCCTGCCAGGGCCCTAACGCTATCTTCGCCCAGCAGTCTGGGAGCTTGCCCGAGAGGTCGATTCAGCGTTGACGTGTCGGCGGTTTCTTGGCGTTGAGTTCGCTACTCTGCAATGAACCTCGAACTGAATGGCAGGCTGGCGGCTCCGACGGCTTTCGGAGATAATTCGACGCTGGAGGCGATCGCCCGGATTGCTGGCAGTTGTTTCGCGAACTGCGCACACAGCTCTTCGCATACCTTGTGCGGCGCATAGTATGACAAGACTATGCTCGACACGGGGACAAATTGCGACAGCGCCTCAGTCGGTTGCTTTATTTGGCCTAAAACTTCGTCACGCCAGACCTCCTCGGCTTTTCCGTAGGACGGCCGGGAGGAACCTCGTTGCCAAAGTTCATCCGTCGAGGCCCCGCCACGGCGGATCGCGTCGAGACGCAGGATGCCCACGTCGAAGCTGGCGGCCGCGTTGGCGTTGTAGATCTGGTGGTTCAAGATCAGGCGGCAGTGCAGTCGGGCACCGAGATAAAAATACAGGTAGTCGGACATGCTCTTAGCGACGCCGAACATGCTTTCGCCTGCGGCGGCCGCCGTGATGTCATTTTTCACGTAGACCGAAATAACCTGTCTCCTGCTCGATTTCGTACTGCAGCGCGTCAAGCCGCCTTTTAGCCCTATGGCGCCAATTCTAATTCTGCCTAATCTTCCGGCAGCGCCAGCCCAATACCGGCTATCCTCTCGCGCGGGCCGATGGGCAGGATCGCGATGGCTTCCTTGATAGCCGACATGAACTGCGGATGATTGCTGTCCTGGGCAGGTTCCGACCTGGGCACGACGGCATGGAACCGCACCGATCCCACGAAATCGACAAGCACGACCTCAATTTGCCGATGGCCGACGCCTATGCCTATGGAGATCGAGGCTTCAAGGCGAAGAACTCTCTCTCGTAAGATGCTTTGGTGACAGAGCTGGAGATCGGCCGCCCATGTCATAGCATGGCCGCTGCCGCATGGTGACTTTGCGCTCGATCAATGAATGGCTGGTCTCTTGTTGATAAGCTTCGAAGCTCGACAGAGTGCATAAGAGATATGGTGCTTTGTCCATTCTAGTTCTTCTGGCGAATTGACAGTGTTGCGATCGAAAGCAGAAACATGCGCGGTGCCGGCGGGATCCTGTCTGATAATGTCCTGAAGGTTCTGCAAAAAGCTTTGGAGAGAGAACAGCCGTTTCTCTGAGGCGAGGGGCGGCCATGGC
>NZ_JBVVQU010000070.1:0-30681 GCF_055811555.1 Mesorhizobium sp. WSM4813 | reverse complement strand
CCTCTTCACCCCAGCCGAATGTGCCAATTACTTCAAAGCCGCAGGATATGAACCGGATTAAACAGGACGTGCTCTAGCGCCGAAGACCCAGAAGGCAGCGATCGACAAGGTCAGCTGGTCGACGGTGCTCCAGATCGCCGGCATCATCACCTATGTCGGCGTCATGGAGAAGATCGGCACGATCGACTACGTCGCGCAGGGCATTTCAAGCCTGGGCATGCCGCTGCTGGTTGCACTCCTCCTCTGCTTCACCGGCGCCATTGTATCGGCATTCGCCTCGTCCACGGCATTGCTGGGAGCCATCATTCCACTGGCCGTGCCGTTCCTCCTGCAGGAACAGATCAGTGCCATAGGTGTGGTTGCCGCGATCGCGATCTCCACAACCATCGTTGACACCAGTCCGTTTTCGACCAACGGTGCGCTGGTCGTCGCCAATGCCCGGGAAGAAGAGCGCGAGAGCGTGCTGAAGACGTTGCTGATCTACAGCGCGCTCATCGCCATCATCGGTCCTGTCATCGCCTGGCTGGTTTTCGTGGTCCCCGGGGTAGTTTGAACGGTCGGCCGCTTCCCGGACATTCCCAATCAGTCTGGCCGTTCCGGTGCAATTTGACCGGCGGCCAGGCTGGATCCCGAACCTGATCTGGTCGGCGTCAACAAGAAAAACGGCGGCGCAGGCAGAACTGATTCCAAGCAGCCGTTGGATAGGGTGCCCCGCCCGGCTCGGCTACGTGACCCCGCTCATGCGGGCGAGGGCGCGTAGCGGCTGCCCAGCGAATAGCGGCTGCCGACGTAGATGAGCTTGTTGACGGTGGCGACCGCCGCGCCTGACCAGGTCCGCCGATGCAGGAGCAGGCAGGGGGCGCCTGGCCGGATCATCAAACGGCCGGCGGCCACCTCGTCGGCGGCGACGGCCGAGATCACGTGCTCCACTTCCGTCAGCGGCGTCGCCCGCTGCAGATAGTCGTAGGTGGTGGTCGCGACAAAATTTTGCCGGTGGTAGTCCGGTGCGAGAGCCGAATTGACGAAGCGTTCCTCAAGCTGGACGGGCACATCGTCCTCGAAATGCACGATGATCGAATGGGCGACCGGTCTGCGGCGCATGAACTCGAAGGCGACAATGAGGTCCAGTGCCGGGTCTCGGATCTTCTCGAGCACGACGACCTCAGCCCTGTGGCGTCCACCGCGCGCGGCGATCTCGCCGGCGATGTTCCTGATTTCGATGAGGGCAGATTGCGGTTTCGGCGGCGCCACGAAGGTGCCTACGCCCTGGATGCGCAGGAGGTGGCCTTCCGAGGTCAGTTCCCTCAGCGCCCGGTGCACGGTCATGCGCGAGACGCCGAGCGCGCTGACCAGTTCGTTTTCGGAAGGCAGCCTGCGGTCCTTCGGCCATTTGCCGCTGCCGATGTTGCCAAGCACGTAGTCCTTGACCTTTTCGTAGAGCGGTCCGGCGGTTTCGGGAAGCTTGATCATCGCCCTCTCTCCATTCGGACGATGGTCTTCAGGCCGCCGCTCGCGCCTGCGATCAGGCGCTGGTAGGCGGCGGGGATTTCATCGATCGCGATCTCTTCGGACACGAAGCGCGACAGCGCGGGGGCGAGATCACCAAGCATCGCGACGGCCGGCGCAAACTCGTCGGCGAAGGCGTGGCAGCCGACCAGCGCGATCTCGCGTTCGACCAGGAGGTTGGGGTCGAGGTCGAGGCGGCCATGCGAGATGCCGACCAGCGCCAGCGTGCCACCGCCGGCCAAAAGATCGAGCAGCCGCGCCATCACCGCCACGTTTCCCGTCGCGTCGATGGCATGGCGCAGGTTGGGATCGGAGGGCAGGGCGTCCAGGTCGACGACGGTCGCGCCGCTCACGTCGGCCACAAGATCCGCACGCGCCGCATTGCGGTCGGCGACCAGCACCGGCCTCTCGCCGTGCCGCGACAGGAGCAACGCAGCCAGCCCGCCGATCGGGCCGCAACCGGCGATAAGCACCGGCGCCCCGGCTGGCGCCGACAGCCGCCGAACCGCGTGCAGGGCGACCGCCAGCGGTTCCGCCATAGCCGCTATCGCGGGATCGAGCGCCGGGTCGTGATGCAGGAGCAGCCGCGCCGGCAGCTCCGTCTCTTCCGCGAAGCCGCCGTCGCAGACCTCGCCTATAAAGCCCAGTGTGGCACAGACATTGTGCAGGCCGGCCCGGCAAGCAGGACATTCGCCGCACCAGAAACGCGAATCGGCGACCACCCGGTCTCCGCAGGCCAACTGGGACACGCCGGCCCCCACGGCGGTGACTTCACCGGCGAACTCATGTCCAACGACGCTCGGCGCGCGGCTGATCCACTGACCAGTACGGAAGTTATGGAGGTCGGAGCCGCAGATGCCGGCGGCCGTCACCCTGAGCCGCACCCAGCCGGGGCCTGGTTCGCCGGGAGATGGTACATCCTCAACCCGCAGATCGCCCGCCGCATGGAGTCTGGCCGCCTTCATCATCCGCTACCGCACCAGATATCGGTCGCGCACGTCGGAGACGGCGTGTTCATGCGAGGAGAAGCCTTCATAGCGGGCAAGTGTGCGGGCATGGCGGGCGAATTCCGGATAGGCCGCCGCCGTCACGTAGCCGATCGAAGTGCGCTTGACGAAATCCGTGACCGAGAGCGGTCCACAAGTACGCGCCCAGCGGCTGGTCGGCAGCACGGCGTTGGGGCCCAGCCCGAAATTGCCGATCGAGACCGGCGTGTGCGGCCCCATCAGGATCTCGGCGGCTTCGGTGATGTGGCCAAGGTGTGCGAAGGGATCGGTGGAGAGTATCTCCAGATGCTCTGGTGCGTAGTCGTTGATGAAGCGGTAGCTCTCCTCGATCGACGTCGTCAGCACGATGCCGCCACAGGCGCCGGTCAGCACCGCGGTGGAGAACGCGACCCGCTGCTCGGTCATGCGCGCCCAGTGCTCCGGCAGCGCCGCCAGTGCCTCCTCCGCCACGCGGCGGCTGTGGGTCACCAGATAGGCCGACGAGTCCGGCCCGTGCTCCGCCTCGATGAGGAGGTCGAGCGCGGCCAGTCCGCCATGCACACTGTCGTCGGCGAGGATGATCGCTTCGGACGGACCGGCGGGAAGGCCGGGATCGATGACTCCGGCAAGCAGCCGCTTGGCCGCAACCACCCAGGGGCTGCCTGGACCGACGATCTTGAGCGCGGCCTTGATCGTTTCCGTGCCGTAGGCGACCGCAGCGACCGCCTGCGCGCCGCCGCATTTGTAGACCGTCTCGACGCCGGCAAGGCGCGCCGCAACCAGTGTCGCTGCGTCCACCGAACCATCCGGCGCCGGCGGCGTCATGATAGCAAGCTCCGGGACGCCCGCCACGACGGCGGGCACTGCGGTCATCATTGTCACCGAAGGGAACGCCCCCTTGCCGCGCGGGACATAGAGCGCCACCGAGCGGATCGGCGTGAAGCGGTCCCCGGCATAGGCGCCGGGCCGCATTTCCTTAAGCCACATGGCTTCCGGCTTCTGCTCTTCGTGGAAATGGCGGATGTTGTCGATGCCGAAGCGAATGGCGGCGACCACGTCCTCGTCCACCATGCCGAGGGCGACGTCGAACTCGGCGGGGCGGACCTTCAGCCGCGCGGCATCGAGATCTGCCTTGTCAAAGTCGCGGGCGAAGCGGACGAGCGCGGCGTCACCTTCTGTTCGGACCGCCTCTATGATCGGTGCGGCCTTCTCCATAAAGCCAGAGAGATCGGTCTCTGAGCGTCGCATTAATGCCGCACGACTTGCGGCGTCGATCTGGCTCAAGTCGTGGAACGATACGTTTGGCATAGGATTTCCCTTTGCGCCCGGCAGGCCTCATTTCGATTTCAGGAAGATGTCGAGCCCGACCAGCCTGTCGAGCAGGAAGATGGCGACAGCCGAGCAGGCGATGAAGACCACGGAGATCGCCGCAAGGTCCGGTGTGATGATCGAGCGGATGGAATTGTAGATTAGCACCGGCAGCGTCACGATGCGCGCATCGACGAGCAGCAGGCTGACCAGGAACTCGTTGAGCGCAAGGATGAACATTAGCAGCGAGCCGGTGATCACCCCCGGCATAACCGCCGGCAAGGTGACGGAGAAGAACACCTGGAGCGGCGGCGCGCCGCAGTTGGCGGCGGCCAGTTCCAGGTCCGGGTCAAGTCCGGTGGCACTCGCCGTGACCGCCCAGATCATGAAGGGAAGGTTGATGACGCAGCAGGCGATGCCGACCGGCCAGAGCTGGCCGAGAATGCCGGCGTTGCCGAAAATCAGCATGAGGCCGATGCCCGATCCGATCAGCGGGATGGTGAAGGGCAGCAGCAGATAGATCTGGATCGTCTTCTCAAAACGCACAGCATATTTCGCCAGCGCGATGCCAGCCAGCGTGCCCACGGGAATGGCAACGATCGTACAGACCGTTGCGACATGGAGCGTGCGCAGGAAAGCGTTGCGCAGGTCGGAGGCCTGCGAGATGCGCGCGTACCACCGCAGCGACAGCCCGTCCGGCGGAAACGTGATGATGTTGCCGCCGGTGAAGGAAGCGCCGAGCACGACGATGGTCGGCGCCGAAAGCGTCACCAGGGCGATCGTAACCAGGGTCCACAAGACAACGGATTTGCTGCGCGAGCCGCTCACACCCGTGACCTCCCCATCGCAAGCGTTCCGGCTCCGAACAGCGCGAACACGAGGCCGACAAGGATTGACCCCATCGCGACCAGCATAAGTGCCAGCGTCGCGCCCAGGCCCTGATCGGACGTTCGGAAGAACTGATCGTAGATGGCGTTGGCGATGAAGTCCTGCGAGCCGCCGCCAAGGATCGCGGGGACTGCGAAATCGGTTAGCGAAAGCGTCAGCACCACCACTCCGGCGCCGATGAAGCCCGGACGAGCGAGTGGCAACACGACATGGATGAACGTGCGAACCCAGTTCGCACCGAGCGATCCAGCGGCCGCCTCCAGCTCTTCGGGAATGGCTGTGAGTGCCGGCGCAAGCATCAGCACGGCAAACGGCAGCATGTACTGGACGAGGCCGAACAGCACGGCGGGATAGTTGTAGATGAGCCGCATAGGGGCGACCCCGACAAGGCCGAGCGCCTCGTTTACCATGCCCTGATTGCCCAGGATGATCAGCCAGCCATAGGCACGCACAACCTGGCCGATGAAGAAGGGCAGGAACAGCGCAATCAGCAGGAATTTGCGCAGTCCTGGCGAACGCGTGCGCACCATCAGATAGGCGTAGGGAAAGGCGAAGACGAGCGTCACTGCGGTGACGATCAGGGCGGCAACGAGGCTGCGCTGCGCGACAACGAGGAACAGCGGCTCCGTCAGTGCGCGGCGGAAATTGGCGATGGAATAGTCGTTCGAGAATTGGAAGGTGGTGGTGTCGAGCGTGCGCAGGCTTGCATCCGCGATCTGGATGAGACCGAGCACGAGCAGTCCGACAAGCAGCACCGCCGGAAGCAGCATCAGATAGGGCGTAGCGCGCCGGAACCGCGCCGGCCAGATGGCGGCGGCAACGCCTTCCAGCGCATCCATGGTGCGCCATTTGAGGGGATAGGCTGTCTTGGTTGCCCGCATAAAAAGTCCGTACCCGACAACGTGAAGGAGCCGGTGCCGCGCATGCGCAGCACCGGCCGCCCCGCGTCAGCCCTGCATGATCGCCTTGAACTTGGAAAACCACTCGCTCTCATTCTCGACCTGGATCTTCGACGAGATGCGGATGAGGCGCTTAAAATCCGCTTCGGTGGTCGGATAGGACGGATCGCCCACCAGATCCTTCGGCGGGGTGAGGCCCGGCACCACACCCGGCAAACCAAGCCCATCCAGCCAGACCTGCTGCGCTTCCTTGGTCAGCGCATGGTTGATGTACTGCTTGGCCCAGTAGAGTTCGTTTTCCGGCAGGCCCTTGGGAATCCACAGACCATCCGTGTCGAATTTCGCACCCTCCTCCGGCACGACCCATTCGATTTTCACGCCGTTCTTGCGGGCCTCTCGGGCGTTGGTCGAGATGGTGCAGGCGGCGTCGATCTCGCCGTTCTGGAACCAGGTGGTGAAGTCGGGATCCTCGCCGAGCAGCGGCTGCTGCGCCTTCATCTTGGTGATGAAATCCCAAGCCGGCTGCATGTTGCCGGGTATGTCCTCCAGCTTGCCGCCACCGGCGACCTGGGCTGGGAAATGGAAGCCGATGCCGTCATTGTAAAAGGCAAGCCGGCCCTTGAACTTCGGGTCGAGCAGGTCTTTCCAGGACTTCGGCGGTCCGTCCGGGAATGCCGCAGGCCGATAGGCAAGCACATAGACATAGCCGTAGGTGTTGACGATCGGGAAGCCTTCCAGGCCGGCCGGCTTGGCAAGGTCCGTCACATTGGCGAGGTTCGGCAGGTCGGAGAGGTCTTCCGTGACCCCGCGCAATGCCGACTTCGTGGCATTGGTGGTGGTGTCCCAGTTGATGTGGATCGGCGGGACGCGGTTTTGCGCCACGGCCGCCCAGACCTTTGGCTGGATCTCGTTGTCTTCGGTCAGGTCGTGACGGACGGCAATCCCCGTCATTTTGGTGAAGCTGTCGGACACGCCGGCCTTCAGGCTGTCCACCCAGCTGCCGCCCCAGGCGCGCACGATGATCTCCGCCGGCTTTTCCGGTTCCTGCGCATAGGCGCCGCGCAGGCCGAGCACCGAGGCGCCGCCGAGCGCGGCTGTGGCCTGAAGGAAGGTTCTGCGGGAAAGATGGGATAATGTCGGCTTGAAGCGCTTCATCTGCATTCTCCTCTGGGTTTGACCGGTTTCCGGTTCTATCGAAAAACAAGCATGTCCCTGGCATTCCACCCCAGGAACACGCTTTCGCCTATGTCGAACTGCGTGTGCGCGGCGGGATCATGGTCGAAAACGCGCATGACCTCGTCGCCAATCGCGGCGCAGGCTACCTCGTAGACCATGCGCTCGCCTTCGAAGATCGTGTCGGTGACAGTCCCGGCCAGCACGCAATCGAGCTTCGACAGCTGAGCAGCATCGCCGGCGAGACGGATCTGTTCTGCTCGGATCGCTCCCGACGCCTTGCCGCCCTCGATGGGTGGATTGACCGGATCGCCGACCTTGCCGGCAAGCATCAGAGCACCGCGAAGGATGGAGACGTCGCCCCCTTCCGATACGGACCGTACCGTACCAGCAATGAAGTTGGTGACGCCGATGAAATTGGCGACGAAGGCGTTGCGGGGCTGACGGTAGGTGTGGATCGGCCGCGCCTTCTGCTGGATCTCGCCCTGATCCATGACGACGATGTCGTCGGAAACCACCAGCGCCTCGCGCTGGTCATGGGTGACGTTGATCGTGGTGACGCCGAGCTCGCGCTGGATGCGGCGGAATTCGAGCTGCATTTCCTCGCGCAACTTGCGGTCGAGTGCAGCCAGCGGCTCGTCGAGAAGCAGCAGGTCGGGCTCGAACACGAGCGCGCGCGCGATCGCGACGCGCTGCTGCTGTCCGCCGGAAAGTTCGTGAATGCGCCTGCCGCCGTAGCCCCCGAGGCGGACCAGCGCGAGATATCGCTCGACGCGTTCGGGAATGGTGCGTGCGTCGCGCCGACGCATTTTCAGAGGGAAGGCGACATTTTCAGCCGCCGTCATATGGGGAAACAACGCAAGCCTCTGAAAGACCATGCCGATCGACCGCTTGTGCGGTGGCACTGCGCTCACCGCTTCGCCATTGATGAAGATCTCGCCGCTGCTCGGAGTCTGGAAACCGGCGATCATGCGCAGGAGGGTTGTCTTGCCGGACCCCGAGGGCCCGAGAATGGTGAGGAAGCGGCCCTTCGGCAGATCGAAGGACGCATTCTTGACGGCATGAACCCCATCGAAGTCCATCCCGACGTTGCGGACCGTGACCGCGATTTCCCTGTCGCCTTCCGCTTCGCGCGAAGCTGTGGCTCGGAAAGGCTCCTGCATTGTGGTTCCCCTTTTTTTCGCCGGTCGCATGCAAGAACGTCCAGCGTGTCAGGTGGTATATACAACCATATACAAGATCGGTCTACACGGTCCTCATTGCACCGCAACTCAGTCGCTCAGATGGATGCGAGATAGCCGCCGTCGACTGGGAGGCAATGCCCGGTGACATAGGCGGATCCCCCGCTCGCCAAAAACACAACGGCGCCGGCCAGATCCTGCATCGTGCCGAAGCGCCGCTGCGGGATCTTGGCCAGCATCGCTGTCTGCCAGTCGGAATCCTGATAAAAGGCATCCGTCATCGCCGTATGGAAATAGCCCGGAGCGATGGCGTTGACGCGGATGCCGAGCGATGCCCATTCCGCGGCGAGCGCGCGAGTCATGCCCAGGAGCCCAGACTTGGACGAACCGTAGGGCACCGCGGTCGGAATGCCGACATAGGAGGTCAGTGAGCAAAGATTGATGATCGCGCCACCGCTCTTGTCGGCAGCCATCCGCCGCGCCGCAGCCTGAGCACAGAAGAAGGCGCCCTTCAGATTGGTCGATACGATGCGGTCCCACACTGCTTCGTCCACGTCAAGCGAGGGCTGGACTTGTTCGTAGCCGGCGTTGTTGACCAGGATGTCGAGCCCGCCAAAGGCGTCCGCGACATCGTCGACCACAACGCGGATACGATCGGTGTCGAGCACGTCGAGAGACCGGCAAAGCGACCTTCGCCCGTTAGCGCTAATTCGGTCCGCCGTCTCACGAAGCGATGTTTCGTTACGGGCGGTCACCGCGACGTCGGCACCAGCTGCGGAGAGCGCCTCCGCCATGGCCTGGCCGATGCCGCGGCTGGCGCCGGTCACCAGCGCTTTTTTTCCCGTCAGGTCGAACAAGGGAGCGGCGTCCATGCTGTCACGGCTCCTGAATTTTCGAAATTGCATAAGGTCGGATTGAAAACGAACACCAGTTGCGGCCGGTTGTCTATACATCTTGCGATCTTCGCTGGCGGCAGATCACTGATCAGCGCCAGCAGAGCGGGATTGAGCCGTCATCTCCTGTAGTAGTCGCTGCTTGCTCAGGGCGTTCAGATAAACCGAGGCCGCTTGGCAATATCGGCGAAGATGACCTCGCCCAGCTCACGTTTTCGGGTAGCAAGCCATCACCTGCCATCTTGCTAGCAGTGCGATGAACGCTTATATCTGCGGCAAAGGGAGTTCTATATGGCCGAACCTCAGCTTTCCGTACGCAGTGCCAAGGCGCGCGATCTTGCGCACCGGCTTGCTCGACGCGAGAACCGCTCGATCGCCGACGTGGTCGAGCGTGCCCTGGAATCCTACGAGGTCCGGGAAGCAGGTCGCGAGCCGGCATCGACGTTCTACGCTCGTATTGCTAGCGCTTATGGCACCGAAATCGACCTTGAAGCAGTAATCCGGGATGATCGGCAGGTTCATGCGGGACCTGAGCTTTGATCTTCCTTGATACCAACGTCATTTCCGAGACGTTGAAGAAGTCGCCCGATCCTGCCGTGATCGCATGGTTGGTCCGCCATGACGCTGAACTTGCGCTTGCGACCGTGACGATTGCCGAGATCGCCTTCGGCATCCAGAAAATTCGACCAGATCAGCGTGCCGAGCGTTTGGAGCAGGGGCTCTCGGATTGGCGTCGTCGGTTTGCTGATCGGATCTTCGGGCTGACCGAGGAAGCCGCGATGGCCTACGGGGAAATCATGGGTACTGCCGTGCGGCAGGGCCGGGGGATGTCGGCGCCCGACGGCATGATTGCTGCAATCTCGAAGGTGAATGGTGGCCGCTTGGCGACGCGGAATTTGGGTGACTTCGGCACGACCGGTCTCAAGTTGTTTTCTCCGTGGGAGTTCTGACCTGGGATATGGGCTCATTCAGGACCGGAGCAGGGTCGGGGGGCGGGGTTTATCGCCTACTGGTCGCGTTGGTGAGGTTGAAGCGGAACCGATCGCGGCGCTTGAGACATTCAATTCATCCATGGCAGCAGGATGTTCTTGCGCTCCCCTGTCCAACCACCCTCGTTGCATGGCGGGTGATTGGACATTTTTCCATGGGAGGACAAGGTCACTATGTTAACGGCCCGCCCACGGTGCACGACCCCTGAGGACCTTGCCGGGCTGTGGTTGTTCTTCTTTGGGGGCTACAACGGGCTGAGGCAAGGAAGCCGTGTGACTGGTGTCCAAGGTCATTTCGCTGTTGTCGACGCCAGTAGCAAATCCGCGGGTGGGATCGCGATCCGGGTTTTGATTGGCAGCGAGCGAGACTCCCGTCGACATGGCAAGGAGGGCGATAGCCGTTACAAGCTTGTTCATCGTATTTTCCTTTCTTCGAATGAGCAGACCGGCCAATCGGCGTCTCGCGCGCTATGGACTCCTGCTTGCGTATCGCTGTCGGCTTTCTGTCCCGTCACTATGACGAGGCTTCCTGCTCACGATTGAAACTTACGCCGCGCATGTCGCAGAGGTTTGCCCGGGTGCCATCGAAATGTATCCGAATGTATGTGAAATCTACGCGAGAGCGCCGTAGCTCTTTAGACTTCGGTCGCTTCGCCAAATTTGGCTACAACTTTTTCTCGGCCGTCTGTCCACGTTTGGCGATGGCGACGTCGCTATAAATTGTGTGCCGGCTGCGTTGATGTGCCCATGAAAAGATGGTAACGCGATATTAAAGATTGTTTCGGGTCGTTACCTTGGGCGGGGCGAATGGGATTGGTGATACCGAGGGCATGGCTGTGCGCCGGCCTACTGATAGGCTTGATGATGTCCGCTACCCCGATGGAGAAAGCTTCGGCCGATGCGGTGCATGGTGCCATGGCCACCGGGCAGCGGACCTCCATCCCAGTCGGCTACATGGAGTTCTGCCGAAGGCAGGCCGAAGAATGCAGGATACGATCGGGCAGGGTCCCTCCAGTCCTTTTGAGCAGAGGCATGGAAAACAAGCTCGCGTCCGTCAACAAGCTGGTGAATGGATCGGTCAAGCCCGTGAGCGATCTTGCCGCACACGGAATAATGGAATTTTGGTCCTATCCTGTTAGCGCGCTCGGCGACTGCGAGGACTACGTCCTGCTTAAGCGTCAGATGCTCAATTTGGAGGGCATATCGCTCTCGAACCTTCTGATCACCGTCGTCAGAAAGAAGGACGGCGAGGGGCACGCAGTGCTGACGGTCAAGACCGACAAAGGCGACTATGTGCTCGACAACCTCAGCGATGATGTGAAGCTTTGGTCGGAAACTGGATACAGATTCCTAAAAAGGCAATCGTCCACGCATACCGGGCGCTGGGTCGCGATACTTGAACACCCCGATGTTCTGGTCGGGGCAGTCGACTGAACTGAACCTCTCGATTTGCAACTGAACAATAGCTGGCGCACCCGCGCCATGCACGAGAATGGCGGGAATGCCAGCCAGCAGTTCTCGCTGTGTTGAGACCTGTGGCCTTCCTCCGCCAGCGATCGATGTTGAGGGCTGCCTACCGCCGCCAAGCGCGATGACGAACCTGAGCTTTTCGATGGGCATCTGCCGCAGGTGCCGTCACTTGCGGCGCGCGCAGCGCCAGCCGGGCGATGCGTTAACTCCGACAGCCCGGCAGGGATCGACTACTTTCCGGTCCGGCCCAGGCACGTGGCCCGTGATCTTGAGTCGCACCCCAAGCGAGTTCCAACCTCGACGTTGCCTTGTTACGGGCACCGGAAAGTGCTTTCTTGCGGCGCTCGAGAAGCCATGTCCTTCGGCCGGAACCCGACTTCAGTCCGCGTCTGATGCCGGCAGAGCTTTCGATTCCGCCCGTTTTATGAACATACCGAAAATGCTGGTACTGATGAAATTAAGAGATGTTGCACTTGCTGTTATTTCGAAAAAACGCAGAGGCGTGGCCTGGTATAAGGTCTCTCAGAAAAAGGCCGATAAATACGGCTTCTATGTTTATTCCAGCCATATGGTCTGGAAGGACCAGCCATTTTTCCGAAAGGCGCTGCAGCGGGTCAAAGACATCCGTGGGATTCCAGATCCCCGGGCTTTCGTCCTGCAAAGCTGCTTGCGATCGATCGAGCGTATCGATGGCGACGTCGCCGAATGCGGCGTAAGGCAAGGCCGGTCGACGATATTCATGCTGATGAGCGATCTTCGGCCACGGCACTACCACCTTTTTGACTCGTTCGCTGGCCTCTCTGAACCGACCGCAGAGGATCGCAAGCCAAACGGACGAACGCCATGGAAGTCCGGCGATCTCAGCACCGACGAGAAGGTAGCCAGAGAGAATATTTCCGACTTCAGCAACACCACTTTTCATGTGGGATGGATACCGGAAACTCTTTCCAACGTATCTGACCGGCGTTTCGCCCTGGTCCATATTGACGTCGATCTATACGAGCCGACACGAGACGCGCTCGCCTTCTTCTACGATCGGGTATGCGCGAATGGCATGATCGTATGCGACGACTACGGCTCTGCGCTCTGTCCTGGAGCCCGAAAGGCATTTGACGAATTCTTCGAAAACCGCCCGGAAGGCATTATCGAACTTCCAACGGGGCAGGCGATTGTCGTAAAGGCAAGCTAGAGCTGAACGGCTCGACGAAGCAAACTACGTTTGAAGAACTGTTCAAGATCGTCGATGACTGATCTCTTTACGTGCCGTAACTCCTCTCTATAGCGGCGAGCAAGCCCTCCCTAGGTGACAACTGGAAGGAAAGGTAATGGAGATTGTCTCGTTCCAGGCAGACTTGACCAAGCACCGCCCGAAGAACGGATTTGCCTTCAGCGCTCGTTGTGACGACATGCGCGTCTTGAAACGTCCGAGCCACTGCAACCGGTGACGGAACCCATGCGACCTGTCTGCTTGTCAATGCACGCCGAATTTCTGCGCGCGAAGCAACTCCCATCGTGAAGAATATCGTAAGGAGTAAATACTGAGGCGTTTCGGATTGTTGCGGCGCGCGAACTGGCAAAGTCGTCATACTTCGTGTTTGGTTTGTTCGATGCCATCAAACGAATAGGTTTAATGTATCCGAGTTGGTGGCGGAGCCGAAGATACTTTCGTCGAACTCGCTCTAGCAATGTCACAATGGCTCCATGATCTTCATAGCCGGCCGGCGACAGCAATGCCCGACACCTGGTCCGCTTCGCCGCTGGCCGCAATCAAGAGGATTCAAGATTGACTATAACTTCGAACGAAGTCAGACGTCAGGTATCAGTTTGGCGCATGGGTGACGGCGCCGAGAGAATTTTCATGGATCGGCAGGAGCGAGGGTCGTCAGAGAACGATACATCGCATCGGGAAACGGAATGAGCGCAAAGAAACGAATTTCAGCGGCCCTGGCATACCCGCTGGTCAAGCGCCTGATCATCGAGAACCTGCCGCCGCACATAAAGCTGTATCTCGCCGGATTGCTGTGTTCGATCGCAGCTGCGGCGGCGACCGGCGCAACGGCTTGGATCATGAGTGTCATGATCAACAGCATTTATGTGGAACGGAACGCCACCGCCGCATTGGGTATCAGCGCCGTGATCATCGGCATTTTCCTGGTCAAGGGGATCGCTGACTACTGCCAGACTATCACAACGGGGAAGATTCGCCGGGCTATCGTTTCGGACCTTCAAAACCGCCAGTTTTCCCGAATGGTGCGATTCGACATCAACAGGTTCGCCAACCAGCATCCGGCGAAATTCGTCTCCAAGATCATGTTCAACGCGCGCGCCGGGGCCGCCGTTATTCTTACCCTCACGAGCAGCACCGTCTCCGATGTGCTGAAGCTGATTGCCCTGGCAGGCGTCATGGTCAAGCAGGATCCGGTGATGTCGGTGATATCCGTGGCGGTTCTACCCCTGCTATTCCTATCCGTGGGCGCCATAACCAGGAAGCTCAAGGCGCTGGCAAGGGGCGAGACGGAGTTGGCTGCACTGGTCCAGTCGATCGGCACGGAAGCCGTCGAAGGTATCCGCACTATCAAGTCCTTCCAGCTCGAAGACAAGGCGGCCGCCAGCTTCGCAAAGGCCGTCCGCAAGATGGAAAGGCGCGGCATCCAGATCAACCGCACATCGGCGTTGATGAGTCCGTTGATGGAGACAGGCGGCGGCGTGATCATCGGTCTTTTTGTTATCTATGCCAGTTGGCAGACCCTCGGCAACGGCAAGACGCCGGGCGAATTCATGGCCTTCATAACCGCCTTTATGCTTGCCTATGAACCAGCCAAGCGGCTGGCCCGGGTCAATGTCGATATCCAGAAACAAATGGTGGCCGTCGGGCAGATGTATGACTTGATCGACACGCCCGAACAACGACAACTCGCAACCGCAGGCGAGCACCTTACCGATGTCGAGGGCGGCATCCGGTTTGAAGATGTGGCCTTCTCCTATGAAGGCAATAGCCCGGCGCTGCACGGTGTTTCCTTCGAGGTGCGACCTCGTGAGAAGCTGGCGATCGTCGGCCGCTCCGGCGCCGGCAAGACAACCATCGTCAATCTGATCCTGCGCCTGATGGAGCCGGACAGAGGCAGGGTTCTCCTCGACGGAAAGGACATTGCGAAGATCAGCCTGGCCGACGTCCGCGACAATATCGCACTGGTATCACAGGATGTCTTCCTGTTCGAAGGCTCGATCCGTGACAACATTCGCGACGGACGCCCGAACGCCACCGATCGGGAGATCGAGTCCGCGGCCGACCTAGCCCGGGTCACCAGCTTTGCCTCTAACCTGGAAAACGGGCTCGACACGCTGGTGGGGCCGAGCGGCACCAATCTGTCGGGCGGGCAGAAACAACGCGTTGCCATCGCGCGCGCGCTACTCAAGAATGCTCCCGTGATTGTCTACGATGAAGCAACATCCGCTCTCGACGGCGAAAACGAACGGGCGGTCATGGAAGCAGCCTTCGACGATGCATTTCAGCGCACGGTGATCTGCATTGCCCACAGGCTTTCAACCATCAAGGCGGCCGATCGTATTCTGGTATTCGATGCTGGCATCCTCGCGGATTCCGGGACTCATGAAGAGCTTGCCGGGCGTAGCGAAATCTATCGCTCGATCTTCCATCTGGAAGCGTCCGCTCCGATCATTGAAAGCGGCAAAAAGCTGCGGCAGAGCGTATCGCGCTGAAGGCCGATGACCAGTTTTTACCACGGTTCCTACATCCGGTATATGATTGGTGGATTGGGTCTGCAGTTGCGCCGATACACAAAGGCCGTGCGGAGGCTGTATACCGGCGCCAAGCCTGGTTCCGTTCTTGAACACCAGGCCAGGGTCGACGCGCTGATCGCGCGCAGGGACTGGACAGGCCTTGAAGCAAGTACCAATGAAATGGCCATCATGGCCGATCGTGCCCGAGACCCCGAGATGATGCAGAAGGCAGGCCAGGCGTTCGAACGGCTGGGTAACTTTGCGCGTGCGGCCGAGCTTCGGCTTTCCGCTCGCCGGCAACGAAAAGGGAAAGCTGCCAATGAATGGACTGGAGAAGACCTCGGTTCGGATACACTGCTGATCGATCTTGTAGAGGATGACCCTCGCAGTGTTGGCCGAGTTATTCGCCATGCGCGACTGGCCGGCGCTGCCGCTGCATGTGCGCAAGGTGCGACAATTCGTGTCGAGCCACGTCTCGTACCACTTGTGCAGCGAACGTTCCCGACTGCGACCGTGGTCCCAGCGCAGCAGAATGTCGTTGCTGACAAATTTGCGACCTTCGAAAATCTCGCCTGGGTTTTCGGTCGCGATGCCGAAAGACTTGCCGCCGATTTCGTGCCGCTGCGGGCAGATACTGAACTCGTCGAGACATTCCGCAAGCGCTATCGCTCGATGACGGATCTGCCACTGGTGGGTCTGTCCTGGGGCAGCAAATCCCACACCAAGGACGTGCCTGATTTCCCCGAATGGGCACGGTTCATCGCCCAGACACACGCGACATTCGTTTCCCTCCAGTACGGACAGATCAAGCCGGCGCTGCGGCGCCTGCGCAACGGTAATGACGCGCGGCTTATCTATGATGACAGTGTCGACCAGATGGTTGATATGGACCGTTTTGCCGCGCAGGTCGGCGCGCTCGATGCCGTCGTAACGATCAGCAATACGGCGGCCCATCTGTCCGGAGCACTCGGTGTTCCGACTGTTTTTCTGATCGACGACAAGTTTCAAACAGCGTGGCCAGTGATTGGCGATCGAACGCCCTGGTATCCTAACGGCGTCGTCATTCGCAAGGAAGGACGCCCGTGGCCGGTAGTGCTCGACGGCGTCGGCCGGCGGCTCTCGTCGATTCTGACGGCGCGTACGACGCTGTCTGGCGATAGTTGAGGGTCGCCGTGCCGAACAGACGATCCATCCTTGAAAAGGCAAAAGCCGCCGACCTGCGTCCGCAAGGTGTTGACGGCAAGCGGCTGCAGAAGGTTCTCGATCGGGCAAAGAAGTTTTTCAGGCGCCCCTCGCGCCATGCTGACGAAAGTGTCAAACGCCATGCGAGCCTGATGGCGCAGAGTATCGAGCAGCGTGACTGGCAGGTGGCCCGGGAGCATGCGCTGGCACTCGGCCTGCTCGGTGAGCAGCTTGGCGATCGAGGGCTTCTCAAAAAAGCCGGGCGTGGACTGAGACGTCTCGGCGGCGGCAATCGTGCCTGGCAGTTGATTGCGTCGAGCAAGCAAGTGCCCGGCCGGCCCGAATGGGATGGCAGTGATCTTGCGGGTCGCAGGCTTGCCGTTGAGCGGCGCGAAGGCGATCTTGCAATCTTCCTCCAGTTCGCATCACTGCTTGGGCCGGCGGTCGCAGCTGCCGACCGATGCATCGTCTTCGTCGAGCCGCGACTCGCGCCACTTTATCGCCGAACCTATCCCGCGCTCGATGTCAGGCTAGAGGGAGAAGGGGAGGTTGCGGCGGTGGACGCCGCTGTCTTCGCCTGCTTCGAGACACTGGCGAGGCACTTCTGGCCAGATGAGCCGACAGCACGTGCGCCATTCATTCCGTTGGAGCCGGACCGCCGACTGGTTGCCGAGCTACGCAGCAGCTATCTCGATCGCGGCCCGGGGCCTCTGATCGGCTTCGCCTGGGGAAGCCTGAACAAGGGCAAGGACCTGCCGGCTCTGGACGACTGGCGGGCGCTGCTCGGCAATCTGCCGGGACGTCTCATCAGTTTGCAATACGGCGATGTCGGGCCAGCGCTCTCCGAATTCGAACGCTGGGCGCCTGGACGCATTATACATGATGCTTCCGTCGACCAGTTGTCGGATATGGACCGCTTTGCCGCACAAA
This sequence comes from Mesorhizobium sp. WSM4813, assembly GCF_055811555.1. Taxonomy (NCBI): domain Bacteria; kingdom Pseudomonadati; phylum Pseudomonadota; class Alphaproteobacteria; order Hyphomicrobiales; family Phyllobacteriaceae; genus Mesorhizobium; species Mesorhizobium sp. WSM4813. The sequence continues at coordinate 13,535 of NZ_JBVVQU010000070.1, read as the reverse complement.
TCACAGCACTCGATGCGGTGGTGACGATCAGCAATACCGGCGCCAATCTGGCGGGAGCGCTTGGCGTTCCGACTGTCGTCATGCTCGACGACGGTTTTCGGCTGTCGTGGCCCGCATTTGGCGAGACCGTAGCCACATTCCCAAGCGTTCGACTGGTTCGAAAGGGCGGCCAGGCATGGGCCTCCGCAATGCAGGAAGCAGGTGGACGGGTTGCGCAAATCATCGGTGGAGCTGGCGATGGCCGCTAGCCAACTTCTTCGCCGGTTCCGCCGCGTTGTCGCGCTTGCCGGCTACAGATACAAGGTCTGGTTCCGTCGTCACCGGCGGCAGCTTTTCCTTCGCTGGCGTGATGGCGACTTTGCCGATCAGATGGCGGATTATCGGCGAAGCATCGAGGCGCGCGATTGGTCGGCCGCACTGCCGAAAGCCCTGGCTCTGGGGTCAATTGCGAAGTCGAGGGGCGAGGTTCACCTGCTCGACGAACTTAGCAAGGCGCTGATGCGTATGGGCGCCTACGGCCCGGCGGCCGAACTCAAGATCGCCCGGCGCCACGTCGTTGAGGGGCGCGTCAACGGCGAATGGCTCGGCCAGGATATCTCGGACCAGGTCCTGCTCGTCGATCTGATGGAGACCGAAAAACAGGGTCTGGCCACCGCGATCCATCATGCGAGTTCCGTCGGTCGTGCGCTCGCCCGGGCCGCTCGTTTGATCGTCCTGGTCGAGCACCGGTTGGTGCCGCTCTTTCAGCGGACATTTCCCGCCGCCGATGTGCGAGCTGTCGGTCCCGGGAACAGGACCGCCTACGCCGAGGCGCAGGCCTTTGCGGGCGTTCAGCATCTGACGGCCGTGTTCGAGACAGATGAGACCACGATCAGGGAGCATTTCGTCCCCTTGAAGCCGGATCCGGCGCGGGTCGCTGAACTTCGCGCCCGTTATTGGAAGGATGACCTGCCGTTGGTCGGCGTCGCATGGGGCAGTTCCAATCCCGGCAAGGACCTGCCGCCACTTACGGCGTGGCGAGGGCTTATCAGCCGTCCGGACCTCCGGTTCGTTTCGCTGCAATATGGCCAGGTCGAGTCCGACCTGAAGATCCTGACCGATGGCGAGCTCGCGCGTATCGTCCATGACGGATCAATCGACCAACTCGTCGACATGGACCTTTTCGCGGCGCAGGTTGCCGCGATGGACGCCGTGGTAACCATCAGCAACACCGGGGCGCATCTGGCGGGCGCACTCGGCATCCCGTCGGTCTTTATTCTTGGTGATGGTTTCAAGCGCTCCTGGCCGGTCGAGGGCGATCGCACACCCTACTATCCTTCCGCCGTGCTGGTCTCGAAACGGGAACGGCCTTGGGCCGCGGTGATGGAAGACGCTCAACACCACATGGGCTCACTCATCAGCGCCGGTTGAATCCACCACGCAAGGCATGGCGACGTGTCCTAGGCAGGTTACAACCGGCGGGAGTCAAGCGCCTTTCTTGACGGCGAGACCATTGTAAACTAACCGGCGGGCGGTCGTTCTAAATTTTACCGATAAGAGGCGATGCATATCTTTGGGGAGTAATTTGGGAAACAAGGCGTCTTCTCGTATCAGCGATAGCTTTGTGCAGCGGCTCCTCGATGCGTACCGGCTTGTGCATCCAGGAAATCTGTTCAAGCGCGGTCGTATCTACGCTCGAGGCAGGGCCGCCACGAGGACTGTCTACTTCGTCCCACACAACCGCAACAATGTTCGCCTGCTGGCTGACGCGGCAGATATCCTGGCTGACCACGGCATCCGCTGCGTGTTCGCGCATCTTGATGGATTGAAACGCGGCGGCGTAGCGCGGCCTGAACTCAACGCCCGGGGAATATCGCATATCGGCTTTGCCGAGCTCGAGCGGATGATCAGGCCGGGTGACATGCTGGTGACTGGAAGTGACTATGCGCCGCAATTTTTTAGGCGATTCATAGATACCATCAACTTCGGCATGGTTCGTGTGATCGGCCTCGTCGGAGGTGCGCGAGAGCTGCGGCCGCATCGATTTATGAGAGCTGACTACATCCTTTCGATGGGGCCAGCGACGCTGCAGCAAAGACGGCAGCCGACATACGTTGTCGGCTCCCCGGTCATTGAGCGTGCCGCCGCAAGCGCTGGCGCCAGGCACGAAGAAGGGCTTTTTGTGCTGGTGAACTTCAAGGGGGATATCGAAGACCCCGCAGATCGCCAAGCGATTGAAGCCGTGGCAGCCGCATGTGCGAAACTTAGCCTTCCCTATGTCGTCAGTGTCCATCCCACGATGTTCGCAAAAGTCGATATGCCGAACAAATCGCCCCTGGATTTCGCACAGCTGCTCCCGGACGCTCTGGCGCTCGTAACGCGCCCAAGCACCACTGTTTACGAAGCAATCGCCTGCGGCATTCCGGTGGTGCTGTTTCCGCTGGTTTCGCCCATGGTCGAGTTCGACAGCCCTATGGGCGCTTTCAAACCAACATTGTCGGAGCATGACCTCGTCGAAAATATCCGTGCTGCGGTCAGATCAAGGCCGACCTATTTTGAGCAAAGCCGGGACTTCCTCAATGCGAATCTGTCGATTGATCCAAAGGTGCCGGCTTCGCAACGGATCGCCAATGCCTTAATCGATATTTACAATCGCTGATCTGCTCGATCAAAGTGCCCGCAATCGGAGTCCCGAAGTTGAGCATGTTGTCCGCCTTTTTTAAAGCCTGCCCTCCTTGTCGTCTCGTTTCTCAAATCCAGGCGGACCTGGCTGCGCGTAATGCTTGACGATGTGGGCGTCGCCGACCAGAAGAATCTTAGTGACATTGCGCAAATCGACCCGACAAATCTTGCTACAAACGGCTCCGAGCGCGACACTGCGGTGTCTGATATCTCAGGTCAAAAACGCCATTGGCTGGAGCAGGTCCGAAATGGCTCGATGGAGCCTCTCAGCGGCATGGCATATCTTGTACCAACGACAGGGCAGGTGTGAATTGATCCGATGCAAAGGCTTTGTCTGCGGATGCGGACACAGCGGCACCACGCTGATAGCTACGATTCTTGCCTCGCATGCCGATGTCTTTTTGCCATTCGAAGAAACCAACGTGTTTTTCAAATGGGCTCCACTTGCGCTGTATCGCTACTCGAAGCTGAAACGGGCGGCCATTGGGGCGGGCAAGTCGGTGCTGCTTGAAAAGACACCGCGTCATATCAGGCGTGTCGACCGGATACGACGGCTGGTGCCGGGCGCGAAGTTCGTGATGCCGGTACGCGATGGGCGCGATACCGTTGCTTCGCTGACAAGGCGGCTTGGCGACGCGACCGCGAGCCTGGATCGCTGGATTTCAGACAACACAATGGTGCTTGCCGAGCGCGGCAGCAAGGACGTCCTGATTTACCGCTACGAAGATCTTGTCGATGACCCTGAAGCGACCGTCGAAAAGATCTGCACCTTCCTGGGATTATCGTTCGACCAGAGCTTGCTCGACTATCATCGGAACCCGCAACAATGGTTCACACTTGATGCGCAACCCCAACATGCCGCGTTGCGCAACCAACAAGTGAACCAGCCAATTTATGATGGCCGCGGCCGCTGGAAGACCGAACTGGGTCAGCAGGAATTGATGGAGCTTACCGAGGGGCGTGGGAAACCCCTGATGCAGGCGTTCGGGTACATCTGAGACCGCCGCGCGACCGCTTTACTCTGGAAGCGCGCGCGGATAGCCAAACTGATCGAAGTCGCGCTCATACGCGCGATAGATCGTATTAGCCAGTTCTGGCGTGAAATAGTCAGCAAGCCTGCGGCGCGAGGAGGTGTGCAGAGGTGGCATCGCCGCGCGTCTCATCTCGTCGCTTGCACCGACATGATCCAGAACCCGTTCGAAGTCCTGTGCGAAAGTCTCTGTCTTGCCGACGAGGTCGAACGCCACTCCTGGAAGATCGATGATGTCGCTTTGCCTCTGCCAATGCTTGTCGATGCGCCATGTGGAAGTCGCGCAGGCAAAGGCGACGAAATCTGCAAAGGACAGGCTCTTGTCGGGACCTACAGGCAGCGCCGGATTGGCCCTTTCGCGGTAGGCTAGATAGACCTCCACCCTGCCATAACCAGGCACAAGCGGACGGTCGCGATACTGGTCGGCCCAGCACGACAAAAGTCGGGTATAGGGATTGCGAACGAAGGTAAATCGTAAGGCTTCGGGACTTGTGGCCATGCGATAGAACTGCAGGACGCCATGGCGAGGCGCCTGCAAGTTCGACGCCTTTCGGTTGTGCACCATCCAGTTCTGATCGCTGCGCCACCCCGACACGGTGTCGTTTCCGATCATGGCTGCAAGGTTGCTGCGAATACGGCTGCTCGCCGCCTTTGGCGTGGCGAGGTACAGAATCTTGAGTTGCGGGACTACGTCGATCAGGTCGTCCGGCAGATATGCGGTTTCCATGGCCCTGCGGTAAAATGCCAGCGCCTCGGGATTGCGCCAGCTCAAAACCTGCTCGACAACCCGCCACCGAAGCGACCGCAGTTTGGGCCTCAATTGGCGTTCGATTTTCCTCAATCCCCGAGCTTGCTTCGATTTGGGGACGGGAATCTCATACGCCAGGTGGGGAGGGCTGCTATTCATCCGCTGCTTCCTATTAGCTTCTAAATGCCTCACCGCTGGCAAAACCGCAAGCGACAGTGGACAATCGATTCCAGATCCGCCTTCGTCTTGGTCCCGACTTCCTGATCTATTGCTATGAGAATCATTTGACGACCCAAAAACGGCCCGTCGAGAAGGTCTGTGCACGTGGAACTATCGTTCGATCAGTGTTGCTGGACGTCGTCAGAATTCACAACAATGATTACAGTTGACGCGCAACCGGCCGCCGAGATTGGGAGGCGTATGGACGAGGCGCGACAAAACACGTGGTTGCTCATCGGCCAAGTTTGATCGACATGAGTCGTCATGTCATAAGGTCCGGAAGCCGGGTCCTTAGCAATCGGCAACTGATAGGGATGTTTGCGAGGTGACCATGAAATTACTGCGGTGGCTCAAACCCAAGGCAGAAGAAAATTCCAGTAATTTAGGCCTTTGCATTTCCTACCCAAAATCGGGGCGGACCTGGTTAAGAGTCATGCTTGATCAGCTTGCCGTCGGTCTTGATTATACCCACGCCGGCAGCGCGTTCCACAGCAAAGATTTCCGCTCTACCGAAGCTTTTGTGGGAAAGCGGCCCCTGCTTTTTTTGTATCGCAATCCGATCGACACAACAATTTCAGGATATTTTCACGTCACCAAACGCGAAGCGTGGCGCGGCTTATTCCAAGGCGATTTGTCGAGCTATGTACGAGACCCACAGTTTGGTATCGAGAGGACCCTCCGTTATAATGCAATGTGGCTGGCGGCAATAAGCGAAAGAGACGATGTGTTGATCACGCGATACGAAACGCTCCACAGCGATGCCGCCTCCGAGCTTAGACAAATCGCGAAATGGTTAAATGTAGAACCAGACGAGGAGAAAATTACGAAAGCAATTGACGTCGGTCGATTTGAGTCCATGAGAAACAAGGAATCCTCTGGGCAAAGCGATGAGCGCTATGGTCACCGCTTAAGAACGGTAGACAGCACCGATTCCGATAGTTTTAAAGTTAGACGTGGCGTAATTGGCGGGTATAAGGACTACCTTGCCGAGAGCGAAATCTTATACTGCAAGAATATCATGGAACGCTATGGGATATCTGAATAGAAGTAAACATAATCTTCACGCCGGCAGCGCGAGCGGATAGCCAAACTGGTCAAAATCGCCCTAATGCGGGTGATTTACCAATTCACCAGTTCCGGAGTGCAAAAGGACGTAGCGAGATCGCATGGATTTGTCACAGCATGATCAACCGGTTCAAGCTGAACCGAAGACGCCTATTGTGTTCGTACGCCAGCGCTATGCGCCTTTTGGCGGAGGCGAGATCATGCTGGAAAACATCATGGCCGCGTTCGCCGCTCGTCAACGGCCGGTGGCCGTGCTGTCCGGCGACTGGCCGCGATATGGAGGCGTAGAATTCATCCATTGTGCCGGCCGCCGGTTTCCCCGCTCCCAGCGGGCGACATCCTTTGCTCGAGCCGCATGCCGCAAGATCGCCGAAATACCACCGGCCTTGGTGCAGAGCAACGATCGCCTCCCGTGCTGCGATGTCTTCCGGGCCGGGGAAGGCGTTCATGCCGCCTATCTTGCCGAGCGGCGGCGTTTCGAGACGCGGCTCGGCAGGGCAGCGATGGCGCTGAGCCCCTTTCATCGCCAGACGATGCGTCTTGAACGCGCAACCTATGCCAGCCCACGGCTTAAGGCCGTGATTGCCATTTCGAAAATGGTGGCTGAGGATATTATCCGTCACTACGACTATCCAGCCGAGCGTGTGCAGCACATTCCCAACGGGGTTGACCTGGGCCGCTTCAACCTGGAACTGCGCCAACGGCATCGAACCGCGGTCCGCTCACGGCTCGACATTAGCGATAACAGGTCGGTCATTCTCTTCGTGGGCTCGGGTTTTACGCGAAAAGGACTTCTCCCATTGATGAAGGCTGTCGCCACGCTGGATGGGGAGCCGGAGCTATGGGTCATTGGCCACGATTCGCGCGCCAATGCCTTCAAGCAGGCCGGCGACAAACTTGGTCTTGGCGCAAGGCTCAGGATGCTGGGGCCACAGAAAGACACGCTGCCATGGTACGGCGCGGCGGACATTGCCGTGCTGCCTTCCATTTATGATCCATTCGGCACAGTGGTGATCGAAGCCATGGCCAGCGGCTTGCCCGCCGTGGTAAGCACCGGGTGTGGAGCGCGCGAGCTTGTCGATCGGTTCGACCCGACGCTTGTTTGCGACGCAGCCAGCGTATACGACCTCGCCGCCGGGGTTGCCCGCGCGCTGCAGCTGTCGTCACGGCCTGAGACTGCGGCCAAGGTCAGAGCGGCGGCCGAACACTACGATTTCAACGTCATGATCAAGAGAATGATAGCGCTCTACGAAAGTCTCGACCTGAATTAATTTTCGACATTTTTTTTGAATCCGTTAGTATCACTCGAAGTGCCAACAGGCCTGGGGGCAGTTTCATTTGAACAACATTAGCAATTTTGATGCCGGAACCGTCTGATCGTGCCGGCGCTCTCTGTCATCATAATCAGCCGCAACGAGGAAGCCTGCATTGCGCGTTGCCTCCGCTCGGTACACTTTGCCGACGAAATCGTCGTCCTCGACAATAACAGCACCGACCAAACCAGGGACATCGCCAGTGGACTCGGGGCCAAGGTCCTGATCACCCTCGATTGGCCGGGTTTCGGCGCCCAAAAAAACCGTGCCCTCGCCGCGGCGACAGGCGATTGGGTCCTTTCGCTTGATGCCGACGAATGGGTCGAGCCACCGCTGGCTGCAGAAATCAGAGGCGCTATCGCCAACCCAAAAGGCTATGACGGCTTCGAAATACCAAGAAGATCCCGCTTTTGTGGGAACATCGTCCGCCATGGCGGCTGGTCGCCCGATCTGGTGCTCAGGCTTTTCCGTCGACAGTCCGGGCGCTTCAGCAACGACACGGTGCACGAGAAAGTTGTGGTGAATGGGAAGGTCACGCGATTGTCCCACGCTATGGAGCATGACTCCATCGCCGACCTGGCAGACGCGCATGACAAGATCGGCCGATACGCAGAAGCGTCCGCGGCGCGGCTGCTTGCCGAGGGCAGAAAAAGCTCGATAAGCAAGGCGGTCTTCCGCTCGCTCTGGGCCTATATGAACAGCTACGTTTTCAAGCTGGGATTTCTGGATGGTTCGACCGGTGCGATGGTCGCCGCTTATTCGGCCAGCTACACCTATCAGAAATGGGCGCTTGTCGCATTGGGCAGCGAGACGAAATCCGCCGAAAAAAGCCGGCCCGCGGTGAAAGGCAAATCCGTGCGGTTCAGAAATCGTCCTGGCTAATTTCTGCACCATTGTTGCCGAGTTGTTGCCAGACAGTTAGTGTATGACCGTTTTGAAATCAGGAGCCAAGGTACTGAATATGACTGATGCGTTTAGGGTATTCGTTGGATGGGACAGCCGTGAACCGATCGCCTACGACGTAGCGCGGCACTCTCTGCTTAAAAACGCTTCGGTGCCTGTCTCCGTTATTCCAATTAAACAGGACGAACTGCGCGCTCGTGAACTGTATTGGAGGGAAAAAGATCCGCTCGCGTCAACAGAGTTCACCTATACGCGATTTCTCACGCCTTTTCTCGCCGACTACACGGGTTGGGCCTTGTTCTGCGATTGCGACTTCCTGTGGCTCGGTGACGTCGCAGGTTTGCTGGAATACACGAAGTCGGATAAGGCGGTCTATTGCGTCCAGCATGACTATACGCCGAAGGCCACTACCAAGATGGATGGCGTGGTTCAGACATCCTACCCTCGAAAGAACTGGTCCTCGCTGATGCTGTTCAATTGCGCGCATCCTTCGGTTAAATCGCTTACGCCAGAGGTCGTGAACCGCGAAAGTGGCGCCTACCTCCACCGAATGCAGTGGGTTGCCGATGAGGACCTGGGCTCGCTGCCTGTAGAGTGGAACTGGCTTGAAGGTTGGAACGAAAAGCCGGCGCATGGCACACCCAAGGCGGTCCACTACACAAGCGGTGGTCCGTGGTTTGCCGAGTGGCAGAATGTCGACTATGCGGATCTGTGGATAGCCGAACGCGACGAATTCTTGAGTAATGCCGATCAAACGGAAGCTTCTCTTTCGCGCTCGGCGAGCCGGTAGCTAATCCAACCGATCGGCCCGATTACATCAGACGTTTCGTCGAGGTCGCCGGCAACGCGTGGTTCGTGCAGATCGGCGAACAGACCGCGCGTGTCTGGCCGAAATCGAACCGAGCGGGCCGTCGCAAAGCCATTTTTGGCGGCGTGCTTTCCAGCGCGCCAATGAATCGCCTTGGGCCAATCGCACCCGGTTCAATTCCGCAGGGCATTGCGGCATTTGTTCGCGGATTGCTTACCACTCCGGATCGAATGAGTTTGCACTCGCTACTGTGATTTTCTGAGGATCACCTCTGGCGGAGCTATTGGCCCTCCGATGCCTGTTGGCCCAATCGGCCCGATGAGACGGGACGGGGCCGCAGCCCAGAGGACGATATGCGGTCGCCTTTGAAAAGCGGGGAGCTCGATCGTTTCGTGTCGTATTGATGGGGTGTAGCCAGTCGCATCGACACAGGGCAGGGCAGTCTATCGACAAACCGAACATCCCGTTCAGCCTACCCGCGATGGTAGGCCGGATTCAGGAGGCTTGAGGCGATGGCGAAAAGAAGTGCCGGCATCCTGCCTTACCGCAGATCGACCAACGAACTGCAGGTGTTGCTTGTCCATCCGGGCGGGCCGTTCTGGCAAAGCCGCGATCTTGGCGCCTGGTCGATTGCAAAGGGCGAGTATGATGCTGACGAACAGCCGGAAGCTGCGGCGCGTCGGGAATTCGTGGAGGAAACCGGCTGGGAGCTCCAGGGAGCACTGCTTCCGCTGGGGGAACTGCGCCAGCGCGGCGGCAAGCTTATTACGGCCTTCGGCGTCGCTGGCGATTTCGACGCCGGCACTTTGCGTAGCAACTTGTTCGAGATCGAATGGCCGCCGCGCAGCGGCCGCATGCAATTCTTTCCAGAGATCGATCGCGCAGGGTGGTTCGGCCTCGATATCGCCCGGGAAAAGCTGCTTGTCGGCCAGCGGCCTTTTCTCGACCGGCTTGTGGTATCTGTCTAAGGGGAGACCCAATGGCCGACTGACATCTTCGTCGTGTTTATCGATAGACGCTGGTGATCGCTATCCTACGGCACGAAGATGAGGAACAGATAGGCGACAAATACGACGAGATGAACGAGCCCCGTCAGCATCGTTGTTCGGCCCGTCCCAAAGCTCACGATGCTGATGGCAAGCGCGAGGATGAGTAGCACGGTATCCCCCGGGCCTAGACCAAGAGTCAGGCTTCGTCCGGTGAGCAGGCTCGCCGCACCGATTGCCGGGATCGTCAGGCCGATTGTGGCGCAGGCCGAGCCGAGGGCGACATTCAGTCCTCGCTGAAGTTCGTTATTGAGCGCTGCCCGAACTGCCGATACCGCCTCCGGCATAAGCACAAGCGCAGCGACGAAGAAGCCCACGATTGCGTCCGCCTGGGTGACTTGAAGAAACTCGAGCCCATTCTCGATGCTGCCGGCCACCTGCTCGGTCAGAAGAACGATCCCTGCCAGTCCGACAAATAAAAGGAGCACGCTGGTGGTCACGCTCCCACCCTCAGCTACATGCTCCTCATGTTCGGCGCTGGACGTCAGATCCTCGATAAAATCGCCCCGATGGCGCACCATCTGGGCAAAGACGAACGCTCCATAGAGGAGGATTGAAAGAACGCTTACGAAAGCGAGTTGCGATGCGGAGAACGCACCGGGGCTTGTTGCAAGAGTGTAGTTTGGAAGGATCAGCGTAAGAACCGTCAGCGCCATAATGACGGCAAGGGAAGCGCTGGTGCCCTGTCGTTTGATGTCCTGATATCGATGCTTCAGCCCACCCAGGGTGAGGCAGACCCCGACCACACCAGTGCACACGATCATGACCGTCGAAAACACGGATTCGCGTGCCAGCGTCGGGTTGTTCTCACCATGCAGCATCATCGAAACGATGACTGATGCTTCGATGGCCGTCACCGAAAATGTCAACAGCAGCGTGCCATAAGGTTCACCGAGCCGCTGTGCGACGGCTTCGGCATGATGCAAAACCACAAACACCGTCGCGAAGATGAAGATAGCGACCACGATCAACGCAAGGATCTTGATCGAAAGCAGCGAATGCTCGATCGACGCGGCGCCGAAATGAATGAGCGCGGCCAGGCCCAAGGAGCCGATTGGGAACAGATATTGGCCGATCGATCGTCGATGAACAGCCAAGACGGATTTCCTTCATCGCCATCGACGGTCGCAGATCGAGTATTACAGAGACTGACCGAAGCCCCACGGTCTCAGTGTACTTGCGGCTGCCGGCTCGTTCAATGGCCGCGGCCGATCGGTTTGTACTAACGAAACTGCCGAGCTCGATGCCGCATGTGCCAAATCCCAATTAAGCCTTGAGTTTTTGCGCTTACCGCAATAGCTAGGTGCTACCAGGCCGGGCCCCTCTGGCAGTCCATCAGGACTGTGATGTCGGACTGGAATTCAATCCGGGTGGCCTGGCTTTGAGATTTCTTCAGCTGTAGCGGCATTTCTCTTGTCATACGCGGTGTCCGCGTTGCTCTACGGTTATGCTCACAAGCCGCGTCACCCCTAGCTGAACGTAAGGGTGCCGTATGACAGAATTTTTTAGTCCTGAAGCAATGACCGCTCTGTTGCAGGTCATCATGATCGACCTGGTGCTGGCCGGTGACAACGCCATAGTTATCGGCCTTGCCGCGGCCGGACTACCCAAAGAGCAGCGCAGAAATGCAATCGTCGTTGGTATAATCGCAGCGGCCGTTCTGCGCATTGGCTTTGCGGCCGCGACAACCCAGCTCCTGCAAATCGTCGGCTTGCTGTTGGCTGGCGGTATATTGCTGTTGTGGGTGTGCTGGAAGATGTGGCGCGAACTCCGGCAAGACCATGCGCAAGAAAAACAGGCGATCGAAGCGCTTTCGGAAAGTGACGTCGACTACGATGGCGTCGTAGCTGGCAAAGCTCCACGCAAGACCCTGGCGCAGGCAACCTGGCAGATCATCATCGCCGACGTCTCCATGTCGCTCGACAATGTTCTGGCGGTAGCGGGTGCTGCGCGCGAACATCCGAACGTGCTGATCTTCGGCCTTGTCCTCTCCGTCGCGCTGATGGGCATTGCTGCAAACCTCATTGCCAATCTGCTTCAGAAGCATCGTTGGATTGCCTATGTCGGGCTGGTGGTCATCCTCTACGTGGCTGGCGACATGATCTATCGCGGTGCGCTTGAACTTCTGCCTCACGTCACGAGTGCTTGAGACACAGAAGGTAGGCCGGCCGGAACGACGTCGTTCCGGCCGGGTCCTGCCTCTGGGCAAGGCTAATGGCGCAAATATTCCCTGCCTCGGCTCGCGCCCTTACCATTTGGAGCGCGCTTGCTCGATCCGGCGGTAGAAAGAATATCGCCGTGCTCAGATCCGTGTGAGTCGCGGTTTGCCCCCACGCAAACGACCAAACCGGAAGGCATCTGATACGGCTGAGCGGACCATAAGCATCTCGCCTATGGTTTCGTGTGTCATGAGCCCGACCAGCCGGTCGGAATTGTCCACGACGGCTACGGCAGGTACATCTGCCTGCTGCATGAGCCGCAAGCTTTCCTCGAGACTTCTGCGGTAGTGTATTTTCGGGATATCGCTCCGCATTGCGCTCGCGACCGGTTCGGCAGGCCCCTTTTCCTTCAATGTCCGGATCATGTCGTTGCGTGTCACCAATCCTTCAAGATGGCCGGCGGAGTCGATGACAGGGAAGTCGTGTTGCGTGGTCGCGAGCAGCATCTCGATTGCCTCGTCGAGCGTCGCCGATCGTTCCAGCCGCGCGAACTCGGTGATCATCACATCCGCGACCAGGACGCTCGTGGCTACCTCGCGGATCTGTGCGTTCTGCGCTTCGGCTGCCGCGGCGAGATAGACGAAGATGCCGATGAAAATCAGCAGCGGGTTGTAGAACAGCCCAACGAAACCGAAGACGAAGGCCAATCCTTGCCCGATCGTGGCGGCGATCTGGGTCGCGCGCGACCAGGAGAGGCGGGCGGCGAGTGCGGCGCGCAGGATACGGCCGCCATCCATCGGGAAGGCCGGGATCATGTTGAAAAGGACCAGGAAGACATTGACCCCGGCAAGCCTGGCGAGAAAATTCATACGCGGATCCTCGATCCCGGCCATCTGTTCGACGTCCGCCGACCCGCCGATGAAGACGAAGATCAGCGCGGCGATCGCGACATTGACCAGCGGCCCCGCGACCGCGATCACGAACTCCTGCCCCGGCTCTTCGGGCATGCGTTCGAGCCTGGCGACACCGCCGATCGGGAAAAGCGTAATATCCGGCGTGCTGATGCCGAAATACCGTGCGGCGGCGATGTGGCCGAACTCATGCAGGACCACGCAGGCAAAGACGGCAATGATGAAGGCAACGCCTTGCCAGGCCGCTGGCGTGCCGCCGATCTGATAGTGCGTCAGCCAAATCCAAACGAGCAGAAGCAGGAAGGTAAAGTGAACGCGCACGGTGGTGCCGGCGATCGTCCCGAGGTTCAGCGACCAACCCAAATCCGTCCACTCCGAGAGGCCCCACCTTCACCCTGGGCTTTGGCAGGACGCTTGCAATCGTTCGAGAACATCAGGCTCAAGCTCATCGTCTGCGACGAGGGCCACCCCGACTGGGAAATACCCTGCCTTGGTGTCGCGCGGTCCCGCACCAAAAAGAGTTTATCACGACATGACATCCCGGTGAACGTCTTGGCGCCGACGTGATCCGATGCGTCCGCGTCGGGACCATGGCGCCGGGGGGGGGGGGGGGGGGGGGGGGGGGGGGGGGGGGGGGGGGGGGGGGGGGGGGGGGGGGGGGGGGGGGGGGGG
>NZ_JBVVQU010000069.1:0-31661 GCF_055811555.1 Mesorhizobium sp. WSM4813 | reverse complement strand
GGTCAATAACGTCACATGGCTCATGCTGTGCTGCTAACTACGCTCGTAAGGACGACCTTAAGAGCGCAGCCTCGCTATCCTGCCACGCTCGCGCAAGGCGGCCTTCGCCGGAGGCGTACGGGATCTCATGCCGCTTGGTTGGTGGAAAACACGGCCGGCGGCAGAGGTTCGCGGCCAAGGATCAGATCGGCGCCCTTTTCGCCGACCATGATCGTTGGCGCATTGGTGTTGGAGGAGGGGATGCGCGGCATCACCGAGGCGTCGCAGACGCGCAACCCTTCGATGCCGCGCAGCCTGAGATCCGGCGTCACCACGCTCATCGCATCATGCCCCATGCGGCAGGTGCCGACAGGGTGGTGGTCGGTCTTGGAACTGCGGCAGGCATAGTCGAACAGCTCGTCGTCGCTGGTGAGTGTCGGCCCCGGCAACACCTCGCGCAGCACATAAGGGGCAAGTGCCTTCTGTCGCATGATCTCGCGCGCCAGCCTGAGCCCCTTGATCGACATGTCGCGATCGTAGGGGTCGGACCAGTAATTCGGATCGATCAGCGGGTGGTCGGCGGGGTCGGCGCTGTTCAGCCGCACCGTGCCGCGCGAATGCGGTCGCAGGAAGGCCGAGTTCAGCGTCACGCCCGGATTTTTCAGTTTTTCGACACCGGCCTCGATGCCGGAGCCGAGGCCGAGATGGAGCTGGATATCGGGCGAGGCGGCGGTCGGGCCGGCGTACCAGAAGCCGCCGGTCTCGAACAGGCTGGAGGCAACCGGGCCTTTTTTCAACAGCAGGTACTGCAGGCCGGCCCACACCGTCCGGTGCAGCTTGGCGTAGTTGTCGTAGGTGTGATCGCCGGTGCATTCGGCAATGACGAACAGGTCGAGATGGTCCTGCAGGTTGGAGCCGACGCCGGGCAGGTTATGCACCGGCGTCACGCCGACCGACTTCAGATGGTCGGCCGGGCCGATGCCCGACTGCATCAGCAGCTTCGGCGACCCGATGGCGCCGGACGAGACGATCACTTCGCGCTCGGCGCGCAGGATTTTCTTCTCGCCGCCCGGCCTGTCGACGATCTCGACACCGACGGCGCGGTCTTTCTCGACGACGATGCGCGTCACCAGCACGCCGGTCCTGACGGTCAGGTTCTTGCGCTCGCGGATCGGCTTGAGATAGGCGACTGGGGCGGAGGAGCGTCTCGCGTCCTTCTGCGTCAATTGGTAATAGCCGACGCCTTCTTGGGCTATCCCGTTGAAGTCCGGATTGAAGGGAATGCCCATCTCCTGCCCGGCGCGGAAATAGGCTTCGCAGATCGGCAGCGGGGCAATCGGGTTCGAGACGCCGAGCGGGCCCTGGTCGCCGTGAAAATCGTTGGCGTAGCGTTGGTTGTTCTCGGCCCGCTTGAAATAGGGCAGCACGTCGCGATAGCCCCAGCCCGCAAGGCCCTCTTCCTTCTCCCAGGCGTCGTAATCGCGGGCATTGCCGCGCGTGTAGATCTGGGCGTTGATGGAGGAGCCGCCGCCGATCACCTTGGCCTGTGTGTACCGGAAGACGCGGTCCTTCATGTGCTTTTGCGGCACTGTCGACCAGCCCCAGGCGGCGAGGCCCTTGGTCATCTTGGCGAAACCGGCCGGCATATGGATCAGTGGATGCCAGTCCTTGCCGCCGGCCTCGAGCAGCAGCACCTGATGCGACGGATCTTCGCTCAGCCGGTTGGCCAGGACGCAGCCGGCCGGGCCGGCGCCGACGATTATATAGTCGGTCATGGCGTCACCTGTTCACAGCCTCGGCACCGACAGCGCACCGTCGACATTGATGATCGAGCCGGTCGAAAAGCCGAGCTTGCCGCCGGCGAGTGCCGCCACCGCGGCGCCGACATCGGCGGTTTCGCCCCAGCGCTTCGCCGGCACCAGCCCGCCGTCGATCAGCGCGTCGTACTTGGCGGTGACGCCTGATGTCATGTCGGTGCGGATGATGCCCGGCCGCACCTCGAACACGCCGATATTTTCGGCGGCGAGGCGTAGCGCCAGGGTTCTCACCCACATCGAAAGCCCGGCCTTGGAGATGCAGTAATCGGCGCGCTCGGGCGAGGCCATTTCGGCGCTGACCGAGGTGATGGTGATGATCGATTTTAGGTGATCACCCGGCGCTGCCAGCATCGCCCTGGCAACGGCCTGGCTGAGGAAGACGGTGCCGCGCAGATTGATGCTGAGGATCCGGTCGAAATTGTCCGGTTTCAATTCCAGCAGGTCGCCGCGCATGACGGCGCCGATGCCGGCATTGTTGACCAGGCAGTCGATGCGGCCGAAGGCGGTTGTCGCGGCATCGACCAATGCGGCATGGTCGTCAAGGTCGGCTATATCGCCGCAATGATAGGCGAACTTCGCGCCGCGAGCGGCGATGTCAGCGGCAAGCCCGTCAGGGGCATTGTCGGCAAGGTCCACGACGAGGATGTCGAAGCCCGCATCGGCCAGCGCTTCGGCGCAGGCCAGGCCGATGCCGCGCGCGCCGCCGGTGACGATGGCCACTGGGCGGGTCATATGAGAACAAACTCCCGCAGGCTGGCGCTGCCCCTCATCGCCCTACCGGGCACTTCTCCCCGTATAGTGACGGGGAGAAGGACGCCTTCATCGTCGGTTTCGCCAACCGCTAGCGTTACAAAAAAAGCGCCGAGGTTGCGGTCAGCGGGCTTCTCCCCGTTCACGGGGAGAAAGTGCCGGCAGGCGGATGAGGGGCAGCGCAAACCGATCATGCGACAAGCTCCGTCTTGCGGATGTGGTCGGCGACGCGCAGCGCTTGTGCGGCGATCGACAGCGCCGGATTGACCGCGGCCGAGTTCGGCAAGAAGCTGGCGTCGACGACAAACAGGTTCCGGTGGTCGAACGAGCGGCAGTAGGGGTCGAGCGGTGAGCCCGCCGGATCGTCGCCCATCTTCACTGTGCCGCACTGGTGCGACGGCGTGCGCTTGTCGAAAGGCCGCGACAGGACGATCGGATAGCCGGAGGCGCGGAAGTTCTCGCGCATCACCTTGGTCAGCCCGTCGAGCGACTGCATGTTGGAGCGCCGCCACTGCATCACGATATCCTTACCGTTGACCATGATGCGGCTTTCGGGATCGGGCAGGTCCTCGCACATCAGGTACCAGTCGACGGCGTGCCCGGCCATGAAGTCCAGCGCGAATTTGGGTGCAAGCTTGACGTTGGCCCTGAGGATATTGCCGTCGATCTTGCCGAGAAGCTGGACATTGCCGAGCGGCTTGCCGCCCTTGCCGTCGGATAGATAGTAGTCGTTGAGCATCAGCGTCTTCTGGTAGACGGAGGTGTTCCTGCGGCGCGGATCGATCGCCAGCATGGCGCTCGAATTGTGGTTCATGAAGTTGCGGCCGACCTGGTCGGAACGGTTGGCGAGACCCTTGCCATCGGGGGAGGGCGAACGCAGCAGGATGACCGCTGAATTGACCGCGCCGGCCGAGAGGATGACCAGTTTCGGCGTCACTTTCTTCAGTATGCCGTCCTGGCGATAGTGAACGGCTGCGATCGTCGTGGCATCCGGTGAGGCTTCGAGGTATTCGACATGAGCACCGGTCTCGAGCCTGATGTTCCGGTCGGCAAGTGCCGCTGTCAGCGGCCCCGTTTGGGCGTCGACCTTGCCGGTCCCGGTGTTGGGAAACGCGTCCCAGCCTGTCTTGCCGTCCTTTAGCCAGGCATCGATGTCGACGCCGAGCGGCAGCGATGCCGGATGCAGGCCGAGGCCCATGAGTTCGGCACGGGCGCGGGCGATGGGTGGCTCGTCGGGCACCGGCCCGAAGGGATAGGAGATCGAGTGGAACGGTTCGGTCGGATCTTCGCCGAGGGCGCCGCGCACGCGAAAAAGCTGCTCGGCCTTGGAGTACCAGGACTCAAACTCCTCATAGGGGAACGGCCAGGCCGGCGAGACGCCGCCATAGTGCTCCATCTCCGAAAAGTCTTCCTTGCGGTAGCGGATCAGCACGGCGCCGTAGAATTTCGAATTGCCGCCGACGTAGTAATAGTTGCCCGGGTTGAACGCAGCACCCCCGGCCTCGCGCCACATCTCCTTCGGCCGGTAGTGACCGTCGACGAAGATGGCGCGTGTGTCGCGGGTGTGCGGCGTCCCCGGCAGCGGTTCGCCGCGCTCCAGCATCAGGATCGAGGCGCCGCTGCCGGCAAGGCCGGAAGCGATCGTGGCGCCGCCGATGCCGGAGCCGATGATGACGATGTCCGGGTTTGTCATGGCTGTCAGAGGATACGATTCTCGGTCGCCGGATCGAAGAACACCGCCTTGGTCAGGTTGAAGGCAAGCGGCGTGCTGGTGCCCGGCTGGATGTTGGCGTCAGCGCGCAGACGCGCCACCACAGCCTTGCCGCCCAGATTGGTGACGGCGAAGGTATCGGAGCCCGCCGGCTCCACAACCTCGATGTGACAGTCGGCGGTGGCGATGTTCGATGCGTTGCGTTCGGCCCCTTCGGGATCGGTCAGGGCCTCGGGGCGGACGCCAAAAATGATCGGCTTGCTGTGGAATGCCGACAGACCCGTCGGCGCATCGGCCAGCGGCAGCGAGATCGGCTCGCGCGCCTCGCGCTGCACCACCACGGAAAGCGCATTGCCATTGCCGCCGACCGTCGCCGGAATCAGGTTCATGGCCGGCGAGCCCATGAAGTCGGCAACAAACAGGTTGGTCGGGTTGTTATAGATTTCGGCCGGCGTGCCGAACTGCTGCACCTCGCCGTCGCGCATCACCGCGATCTTGGTGGCCAGCGTCATCGCCTCGATCTGGTCGTGGGTGACGTAGACGATCGTGGTGCCGGTGGTCGCATGCAGGCGCTTGATCTCGATGCGCATATCGACGCGCAGCTTGGCGTCGAGATTGGAGAGCGGCTCGTCGAAGAGAAAGAGCTTGGGGTCGCGCACCAGCGCCCGGCCCATGGCGACGCGCTGGCGCTGGCCGCCGGAGAGCTGGCTCGGCTTGCGCTGCAGGAGGTGGCCGATCTGCAGCACTTTCGCCACCTTGTCGATCGCCTTCTGGCGCTCCTGCGCCGGCACGCCGCGCATCTCCATGCCGAAGGCAATGTTTCCTGCGACGGTCATGTTCGGGTAAAGCGCGTAGCTCTGGAACACCATGGCGATGTCGCGTTTCGAGGGGTGGAGATCGTTGATCGTCCGTCCGTCGACACGGATTTCGCCTTCGGTGATGGTTTCCAGGCCGGCGATGGTGTTGAGCAAGGTCGACTTGCCACAGCCGGACGGGCCGACCAGCACGAGGAAGCCGCCCTTTTCGAGATCGACGTCGATGCCCTTCAGGATCTCGACCGATCCGAACCGCTTCCTCAGCCCATCAATTTCGAGAAATGCCATTCGATTATCCTTTGACGGCGCCGGCCATCAGGCCGCGCACGAAATAGCGGCCAGCGACCACGTAGACGAGAAGGGTCGGCAGTGCGGCGATCATCGCCGCCGCCATGTTGACGTTGTATTCGACGACGCCGGTCGAGGTGTTGACGACGTTGTTCAGCGCCACGGTCATCGGCATCGCGTCGCCGGTGCCGGCATAGGCCGAGGCGAACAGGAAGTCGTTCCAGATGTTGGTGAACTGGTAGATGACGGTGACGACGAAGATCGGCATCGAATTCGGCAGCATGATGCGCCGGAAGATCTGGAAGAAGCTGGCTCCGTCGACCTGTGCCGCTTTGACCAGTTCGGTCGGGAACGCCTCGTAATAATTGCGGAAGAACAAAGTGGTGAAGCCGAGCCCATAGACGACGTGGACAAAGACCAGGTTGACCGTCGGATTGCCCAAGCCGAATGAAAATCCCGTGGCGTTTCGCAGCGTCACGCCGAAGCGGCCGAGGCTGCCGAGGATCGTCGCCATCGGCAACAGCACCGACTGGAACGGGATGAAGCAGGCAAACAGCATCAGCCCGAAGACCAGCGTGTGGCCGCGGAAGCGCCATTTGGTCAGGACATAGCCGTTGAGCGCGCCGAGCAGCGTCGAGATCAGCACCGCAGGAACCACCATCTTGATGGAATTCCAGAAATAGCCCTTGATGCCGGCGCAGGTCAGGCCGACGCAGGTCTCGCCCCACGCCTTCAGCCACGGCTCGAAGGTCGGCGCCTGCGGCAGCGCCAGCATGTTGCCGTTCTGGATCTCGTCCATCGTCTTGAACGAAGTCACCAGCATGACGAACAGCGGCATCAGGTAGAACAGCGCGAACAGCGCCAGCAGGCCGTAGATGACGATGCGGTTGACGGTCCTGGCGCTGATGCCGCCAGTGCTCTGGCGAGCGGGCGTGGCAATGACGCTCATCGCGGCTTCTCCCTGAGCTCGGAATAGAGGTAGGGCACGATTATCGCGGTGATGGTCATCAGCATGATCACGGCGCTGGCCGAGCCGACGGCCATTTCGTTGCGCTTGAAGGTGTACTCATACATGAAGTTCGACGGCAGCCACGCCGAGCCGCCCGGCCCGCCGCTGGTCAGTGCTACGACCAGATCGTAGGACTTGATGGCGAGGTGGGCGAGCACGATGAAGGCCGACAGGAAGATGGGCCGCAGCAGCGGTATGACGATGCGGCGATAGAGCTGGAAGGTGGTGGCGCCGTCGATCTGCGCCGCCTTCATGATCTCGCCATCGATGCCGCGCAGGCCGGCCAGGAACATCGCCATGATGAAGCCGGAGGCCTGCCAGACGCCGGCGATCACCACAGTGTAGATGACGAAATCCTTGTTTTTGATCCAATCGAAATGGAAGCTAGTCCAGCCCCACTGGTGCAGCGTCTGCTCAAGGCCGAGGCCGGGATCGAGGAACCATTTCCAGGCGACGCCGGTGACGATGAAGGATAGCGCCATCGGGTAGAGATAGATCGGCCGCAACATGCCTTCGCCGCGGATCTTCTGGTCGAGCAGGATGGCCAGGAAAAGGCCGAGCGCCAGGCAGATGAAGATGTAGAGAAAGCCGAAAATGCCCATATTGGTGATCGACGTGTACCAGCTCGATGGCGGGTCGCTCTCGAAGGTCCAGCGCCACAGCCGCTGATAGGCCCGCGGCCCGGTGAGCGCATAGGACGGGAAGGTCTTGGAATTGGTGAACGACAGATAGACCGTCCACAGGATGAAGCCGTAGACGAAGACAACAGTGATCGCAAAGCTTGGCGCCAGTACGATCTTCGGCAGCGCGTCCTGCAGGCGCGAACGCATGGAGGCACCCGGGCGCGCACCATGCTCCGGCGTCAGCTTGATCTGGGTCGTGACCGTAGTCATGGGCTCCTCCCTTTCGGGTCGCTTCACCGCCAGGCGGGGAAGGATAGCCCCGCGAGACGGGGCGTGTTGGTCGATCGCCGGCGCCATTCCGACCAGAGACCGACCATCCTGGCTTGGTGGAACCTTCCCCACCGGAGCGGGGAAGGTTCTTTCATGCCGGTTCTTACTTGGCGTCTTCGATCGCGTTGACCAACTGGGTCACGGCCTCGTCCGAGGTCTTGATCTGACCGTGGACAAATTTTGAGACGACGTCCTTGTAGGCATTGGCGACCGCCGGAGGCGCGCCATAGCCCTGGGCCAGCGAGCCGAACAGCGTGCCGCCTTCGTTGGCGGCCTTCAGGTCGGCCATGCCCTTCTTGCCGCAAGCGTCGAAGTCGGTGTCAGGCACGTCGGTGCGGGCCGGGACCGAGCCCTTGACGACGTTGAAAGCCGACTGGAAGCTCTTCGACAAAGTGGCGGTGGCCAGGGCGACCTGGGCGGCCTTGCGGTCCTCCGGAACGTCGAACATGCCGAACATGTCGGAGTTGTAGACCACGCTGCCGTCGGTGCCCGGGAAGCGATAGCACAGGAAATCGGTGCCGGGGGTTTTCTTGGCGGCGTTGAATTCGCCCTTGGCCCAGTCGCCCATGACCTGCACCAGCGCATCGCCCTTGATGACCATGGCGGTGGCAAGGTTCCAGTCGCGGCCCGAGAAGTTCGGGTCGACATAGGTGATGAGCTTGGCGAGGTTGTCGAACGACTTCTTCATCGTGTCGGACTTCAGCTGCTCCTCGTCGAGGTCGTTGAAGGCCTTTTTGTAGAACTCAGGTCCGCCGGTCGACAGCACGACCGAGTCGAACATGGTGGCTTCCTGCCAGTTCTGGCCGCCGAGCGCGAGCGGAATGACGCCAGCCGCCTTGGCCTTGTCGAGCAGCGCGATGAAGTCGTCGAAGGTCTTGGGCTCGGTGCCGCCGATCTTGTCCATCACCGCCTTGTTGATCCACAACCAGTTGACCGAGTGGACGTTAACCGGAGCCGCGACCCACTTACCGTCATAGACCGAGAATTTCTGCAGGGCGGCCGGAACGGACTTGTCCCAGCCCTCCTTTACCGCCGTCTCGGTCAGGTCACCCATCACGCCGGCAGCGGCATAATCGAGCACGGTATAGCCGAGCATCTGCGAGGCGGTCGGGTAGTTGCCGGCTGCGACCATCGCCTTCAGCGCGGTCATGGCGGCGTCACCGCCGCCGCCGGCCACGGGCACGTCCTTCCAGGCAAAGCCTTGCTTGGCGAGATCCTCCTTGAGCACGTTCAAAGCAGCCGCTTCGCCGCCAGACGTCCACCAATGCAGCATCTCGACTTCCTTGACGTCCTGGGCATGGGCCGCGAACGCAAGACCCGACCCGAGAGCCGTTCCGATAAGCAGTTTGCGCAACATGTACTTCCTCCCTTGTTGCAGCTACACGACCGGCGGATGTCCGCCGGGTTCTTCCCAACTCAGCCGACCCACCATCCGGTGCGCTGGCCGCGATGAAACTGGATCGTCTTTTTCTCGGTATAGTCCTCGACGGCGCGCTTGCCGAGTTCGCGTCCGAGACCGGACTGCTTATAGCCTCCGAAAGGCAGCTCGGGATAACCTTCCATGAACGTGTTCACCCAAACGGTTCCCGAACGCACATTCCGCGCCACCGACATGCAGGTGTCGAGGCTGGCGCTCCACACGCCCGCCGATAAACCATAGGGCGTGTTGTTGGCGATGCGCAACGCCTCTTCAATCGATCCAAACGTCAGCACCGACAGCACCGGTCCGAACACTTCTTCACGTGCAATGGCCATGTCCTCGGTCACGCCGCGAAGGATGGTCGGGTCGAGATACTGACCGGCACTGGAAGCGATCTGCTTGCCGCCGCTATAGACGCTGCTGCCGTCGTTTGCCGCCGCCGCTACGTAGCCGGTGACCTTGGAAAGATGCTCGAAAGAGATCATCGCGCCGACCTTGGTGCTGTCGTCGAGCGGATCGCCGACGGTGACCCTGGCGGTGAGCGCCTTCACTGCGCCGAGGAAGTCGTCGGCGATCGCGTCATGGACGATCAGCCGGCTGCCGGCGTTGCAGCATTCGCCGGCGTTGAAGAAGCCGCCGAACACTGCCGCGTCGGCGGCGGCATGGAGGTCGGCATCTGGAAAGACGATCTGGCCGTTTTTGCCGCCGAGTTCCATGGAGACCTTCTTCAGCGAGTTCGCAGCCGACGCCATCGTCATCTTGCCGACCCGGGTGGAGCCGGTGAAAGACACCATCTCGACCAGCGGATGGCTGACCATCGCGGCGCCAACATCGGCGCCCAGGCCAGCGAGGATGTTGACGACGCCGTCCGGCAAGCCGGCCTGCATCAGGATGTCGCCGAGCACGAAGGTCGAGGCCGAGGTCATCTCGCTCGGCTTGACCACTGCCGTGCAGCCGGCGGCGAGCGCGAACGGCAGTTTCTGGCTGACGATGAGGAACGGAAAATTCCACGGCGTGATGATCGAGACGACGCCGATCGGTTCGCGCAGCACGACGCCCAGCATGGCGTCGCCGAGATTGGCGTAGGTTTCGCCATGCAGCGTGCGGGCAAGGGATGCCGCATAGCGCCAGATGTCGACGGCGCCGCCGATCTCGCCGCACGCCTGGGCGATCGGCTTGCCGGATTCCAGCGCGTCGAGCCGGGCAATTTCCTCGAGCCGCGCCTCGATCAGATCCGCCGCCTTGAGCAGGATCGCGGCGCGCTCGCCGGCCTTCATGCGCGGCCAGGGGCCGGTCTCGAAAGCCTTGTACGCGGCTGTCACCGCTGCCTCGACTTCGGCCGCGCCGGCTTGTGCATAGCGCGAAACCGTGAAGCCGTGGCCGGGGCTATTGCGCTCCAGCGTCCGGCCGTCGCCGGCGTTGACAAACTTGCCGTCGATCAGCAGCCGGTAGGTCTTGGGCGCCGCGGATGCCTCGGCGGGCATGGCGATGGTGAGGGGCAAGTTCATGTGAGTTCCAGGTTCCGCATGCATTCAGGATCTTGAAAACGCTGGTTTCTGTTTGGTTTTGAAAGCGTCGACACCAGCCTTGAGGTCGCCGGTCAGCGCGATGAAGCCGCTGGCCAGCGCCTCTGTAGCGGCAGCACTTTCCTCCCCCTCGGCGACCGCGATCATCAGCTTGGCGGCCTCGGTTGCCAGCGGGCCGCGCTCGGCGATCTTGCCGGCCCAGGCCCCGGCCTCGGTGAATGCCTTGCCTGTGTCGACCACCCGGTCGACGATGCCCAGAGCGAGCGCTTCGGCCGCCACGAACGTCTCGCCGCCGAGCGCCATGCGCCGCACCGTCTGCGCGCCGAAACGGCGCACCGCGCGCTGCGTGCCGGACCAGCCGGGCACCACGCCGATCGAGGTTTCGGGGAAGCCTAATTTCACCTGCGCCTCGGCGATACGGAAGTCGCAGGCGACCGCCAGTTCTAGCCCGCCGCCCAGCGCATGGCCGGACAGAACGGCGATCGTCGGTTGCCGCAGCCGCGCCAGCCGGTCGAAGACGCGGTGGCCGTAGCGAACCCATTGCACCTGCAAATCGGCGGCACTCATTTGCGACCAGGCTTCGACATCGCCACCCGAGCAAAAGCCCTTGCCTTCGCCACACAACAGCACGACACGAACGCTGTCCGCAGCTTCCGCCGCTTCGAGCGCGGCTTCCAGCGCGCGCAGCATCGGTATGTCGAGCGCGTTGAATTTCTCCGGCCGGCGCAGCGTGACGATGCCGATGGCGCCGTCGGTTTCAAAGGTGACGAGAGGTTCAGTCACGTGCGCCTCCAAGTGAGGCGCCGCCATTGAGCGACAGTCCGATCGGCCGGTCACGATAGAGCGCGTCCGGCGTCACTTTCAGGTCGTCGGCGACACCGAGCGGAATCTCGGCCTGCGCCAGCACGTCGCGCTGAAGGTCGATGCCGGGTGCCAGCTCAGTCACCATCAGTCCATCCGGCGTCAACTTCATGACGCAGCGTTCGGTGACATAGGTGATGTCCTGCCCTTGCGCGACGGCGCGCTTGCCAGAGAAGGAGATGTGCTCGACCTCGCCGACCACCTTCTTGACCTTGCCCTCCTGGTCGATGCGGATGCCGCCATCGGCCAGCGACAGCCTGGCGCCGGCATTGAAGAAGCCGGAAAACACGATCTTCTTCGCCCGCGCGGTGATATCGACGAAGCCGCCGGCGCCGGCGGTGACGTGCGGCCGCGCCGAAAGCTTCGACACGTTGACCGAGCCGTGGCGGTCGATCTGCAGGAAGGACAGCAGCGACGCGTCGAAGCCGCCGGCCTGGAAATAGATGAACTGGTGTGGCGAAGGCATGAAGGCGTCGGCGTTCGACGAGCAGCCGAACTTGAAGTCGAGCAGCGGCACGCCACCGACCGCGCCCTGTTCGATCACCCAGGTGACCTTGCCGTGCTGGCCTTCCTCGATAAGAATGCGCGGCACATTGGCCGAGATGCCGAAGCCGATGTTGACCGCCATGCCATCGGCAAGCTCCATGGCGACGCGGCGGGCAATGACCTTCTGGACATTCATTTCGGCGTTGCGGAAGCTTGACAGCGGCCGGAAGATCTCCCCCGAGATCGCCGGGTCGTAAGGTGTCAGCGTTGTCTGCAACTGGTCAGCCGCGACCACGATGTGGTCGACCAGCACACCGGGCACGCGCACGTCATGCGGCTTCAGCGTGCCGTTCTCGACGACGCGCTTGACCTGCGCGATGACAATGCCGCCGTTGTTGCGGGCGGCGAGCGCCTGTTCCAGCCCGCCGAGATAGGCGCCCTCATGCTCATAGGTGAGGTTGCCGCGCTCATCGGCGGTGGTGGCGCGGATGATCGAGACGTCAGGCACGATCGAACGGAAATAGAGCCATTCCTCGCCGTCGAACTGCTGCACCGAAACGATCGGCTCACTCGCGGCCGCATTCATGGCACAGCCCTGGTGACGCGGGTCGGCGAACGTGTCGAGGCCGACCTTGGTCAGCACGCCGGGCCGCTTGGCGGCGGCCTCGCGATGCATGTCGAACAATATGCCTGACGGCACATTGTAGGCGGCGACCGAATTGTCGCCGATCATCTTCCAGATCTGCGGCGGCTGCGAAGATGACGGGCCGGACGGATAGGAGCCGCACAGCGTGCGCTTCAACAGGCCGGGCTTGGCGAGATGGTCGATACCCCTAATGCCGTACATGTCGCCGGCGGCGATTGGATGCAGCGTCGTGATACGCTTCGGATGGCCTTCGGCGTCGAAGCGCTCGCCGATGGCGGCGAGCACCGCATCCGGGCAGCCGAGACCGCTCGACGACGAGACGGAAACGATCATGCCGTCCCTGATCAGGCTGGCGGCTTGCGCGGCGGAGACGAGCTTGCTCACCCTGCGTCCCTTAGTTTCGGAGCGATTGGGGTTTCGGATCGATCGCGACTGATTTGCCCGACTTGGCCGATTGCAATGCCGCTTCGGCTGATGTCAGCGACCAGACGCCGTCTTCGCCGGTGGCCGACGGCTGGCCTTCGCCACGGATCGCCGCATGGAACTGGCGCAAGGACCTGACATAGAGATCTTCGCGGTCGAAGCTCAATTCCTCCTCGCCCTTTGCCGTGCGCAGCAGCACAGAGCCGATCGGCTTCTGCGTCATCACATCTTTCGCGATCAGGGAGCCTTCGCTGCCATGCACCTCGAAGCCGGTGCCGGCGAATTTGGTGGTGAAGCCCTCATGCGACTGGGCGATGACGCCCGATGCAAAGCGCCAGATGCACATGGCGCCGTCTTCCAACCCACCGCCGGCCATGCCGGCCGATTGCGTGAACGCCGAAACCTCAAGCGGATCGTCGCCGAGCACGAAGCGCAGCGTGTCGGCATCGTGCACGGTGATGTCGAGCACCACGCCGCCGCCGGCGTCCTTCCTGGTGATGCGCCAGCCCTGCAGTTCCTCAGGCAGATAGACGGAGTGGAAGACGCGCGCGGCGATCGGCTTGCCGATGCGGCCAGCGGCAATGCTTTCGCGCATCGCCCGATGCGAGCCGGCATTGCGCAAATGATGGTTGGTGCCGAGCACGATGCCGGCCGCCTTGGCGGCGGCGACCATTGCGCGCGCATCGGCGCTGGTCAGCGCCAGCGGCTTTTCGCACAAAACATGTTTTCCCGCCCTGATGGCGGATAATGCCTGTTCGAGATGCAATTCGTTGGTGGTCGAGATGTAGACGGCATCGACGTCGGAGCCGAGCAGTTCATCGAGCGTCGAGACGCCGACCGGAATGCCGCTCTCCTTCGCATAGGAGGTGGCGCGCTCCGGGCTGGAACTCATCACCGCCGCGATCTCGCTGTTCGGTTGCGCGCGGATGGCACTGATCATGAATTGCCTGGCGATCGTGCTCGCGCCGATCAGTCCCCATTTCACTGTCATGCTGCGTCCCCCATTCCCGCACGGCGATCAGGTCCGCAACTGTCCCTGACGACGAGGTTGACGGCGCCGATATGATCTTCGGCGCGCGTGGTGCGCGACTGGATCATCTTCAGCATGACATGGGCGGCGCGCTCGCCGAGGCCTGCCGAATCTACCGCGACGCTGGTCAGCGCCGGCATGTAATGCTGGGCTTCGATCACGTCGTCGAAGCCGACGACGGCGAAATCCGCACCGGGCTCGAGTCCGCGCTTGCGCAGCGCCAGCATGACGCCGAAGGCGACCGCATCGTTGAAGCACAGCGCTGCGGTCGGCGGTTCGGCCATGGCGAGGGCCGTTTCCAGACAGGCAATGCCGCCCTTGCGACTGGTTTCGCCTTCGACGACCAGTGTATCGCGCTTGGCGATGCCGAGCGCCTCGCAGGCCTCGCGAAAACCGCCCAGCCGCTCGTGATAGACCACCAGATCCGATGAGCCGCCGAAGAAGGCCAGCCGGCGATGCCCTTTGCCGATCAGATGGGCGGTGGCGAGCCAGGCGCCGCGATGGTTGTCGGGCGCGATCACCGGGATGCGGCTTTCAGGAAGGCGGCGCATGGTGAAGACGATCGGAAGGCCCGCCGTCTCGATGCGGCGGAAAGCACCAGGGGCCGTGCCGCGCGCCGGCGACACGATCAGCCCGGCGACACCTTGCTCCATCAGTGATTTCAGCACTTCTTCCTGGCGCACCGGGTTCTCCGCCGTGTTGGCGATGAACGGCACGATGCCCGCCGACTGGAAGACACGCTCCATGCCAACCGCCATTTCGGCGAAAAACGGGTTGGTGAGATCGTTGATGACCATGCCGATGACGTTGGAATGGGCTTTGCGCAGATTGGCGGCGCCGCGGTTGTAGACATAACCGACATCCTCGATCGCCTTGCGGACCTTCAGCGCGGTCTCAGGCCGGATCAGACCGCTGCCCTGCAGCACGAGCGACACCGTCGACTTGGACACGCCCGCCTCGCGGGCAATGTCGAGTATCGTCGCCTTGGGCCTGCTGGCCATCCAGATCCGTCCTCCCGGTATTTTCTGGTCAGATTATTGGAACGTTCTAATTCCGGGCCTGATTTGAGTCAATCAGGATTTTTTGGGAATTCAGAAAAACGAGTACTCAGCAGCTTACGGGCGACAGTTCTAAGAGGCTTCTCGCTGCGATGCAGCATTTTGGCGACGTGGATAGAGAAATCGTAAAAGGCCTTGATTTATTGGAACGTTCCATTTATAGGCGCGCCCAAGGGAGAGATCGATGGACATTGCCTTGCCCGGGGAGGGCGGTCGCGGCACTCGCTACCGCCTTGTCGGCCAGCCGGCACAGCCGGTGATCGGCGCGCGGTTTTCGCGCATCGCCTATGCCGCCGCCCATGTCGTTGCCGACCCCCTCGCGATGACCGATCCGTGGTCTCATCCAGCGGTCGACTGGAAGCGCACGATGGCGTTCCGCCATCATCTCTGGCGGCTCGGTTTCCGTATCGCCGAGGCGATGGATACCGCACAGCGGGGCATGGGTTTCGACTGGGCAAACGCCAGGGAATTGATCCGCCGCTCGATCGCCGAGGCGCGAACCGTCGAGGGCGCCGATCTCGCCTCGGGCGCCGGAACAGACCATCTGGCGCCAGGCCCCGCCAGGACGCTCGACGATGTCATCGCGGCCTATGAGGAGCAGTTCAGTTTCATCGAGGGCCTGGGCGGCAAGGCGATCATGATGGCCAGCCGCGCGCTGGCGACTGTCGCCAAGGGTCCCGACGACTATGTCAGCGTCTATGATCGCATCCTGTCCCAGGCATCCGGCAAGGTCATCCTGCACTGGCTGGGCGACATGTTCGATCCGGCGCTGAAGGGTTATTGGGGCAGCCATGATTTCGACACCGCGCTCGACACGGTCGTTGCCATCATCGAACGCCACGCCGGCAAGGTCGAGGGGATCAAGATATCGCTGCTCGATGCCGGCAAAGAGGTTGCCCTGCGCAACCGGCTGCCGGAAGGGGTCGTCATGTTCACCGGCGACGACTTTAACTACCCCGAGCTGATCGCCGGCGACGGCGAAAGACATTCGCACGCGCTGCTCGGGATTTTCGACGCCATCGCGCCGGTCGCCAATGCCGCGCTGGCCAAACTGGCCGACGGCGACCGCACCGGCTATGACGCACTGATGGCGCCGACGGTCCCTCTGTCGCGGAAAATCTTCGAGGCGCCGACCGGGTACTACAAGGCCGGTATCGTCCTCATGGCGTGGCTGAACGATCACCAGGAGCATTTTTCGATGATCGGCGGCATGCAATCGGCGCGCGGCATTTGCCACTACGCCGATGTGTTTCGCCTTGCCGACCAGGCCGGATTGCTGGCCGACCCGGAGCTTGCCGTCGCAAGAATGAAGAGCCTGTGCACCGTCGCGGGTGTCTGACCGCCTACCACAAGAAGAGTTCGCCCAAATCTCCGATTTGCCTTGTCCGGGCAAATCTGTATGCGGTATGCGTCCGAGGCAGGCCCATCCGGCGCGCGCCAGATGGTCATAGCGACCGTTCTGCATAGGGATACGCCAATGGATTTCGACCTAAGGGGCAAGCGCATTTTCGTGGCCGGGCATCGCGGCATGGTCGGCTCGGCCATCCTGCGCAGGCTGGCGGACGAGGACTGCGAAGTCCTGACCGCATCCCGCGATGAACTCGATCTCATGGACCAGGCCGGCGTGCGGCGCTGGATGGCTGGCCACAGGCCGGATGCGGTGGTGCTGGCGGCGGCCAAGGTCGGCGGTATCCTGGCAAACAACAGGTTGCCGGTCGATTTTCTGCAGGACAATCTCATCATGCAGACCAACGTCATCGAGAGCGCCTTTCGCACCGAGGTGCAGAAATTACTGTTCCTCGGTTCGTCCTGCATCTATCCGAAATTTGCGGCGCAGCCGATCTCCGAGGACGCCTTGCTCACCGGTCCGCTCGAACCCACCAACGAATGGTATGCGATCGCCAAGATCGCCGGGCTGAAACTGTGCCAGGCCTATCGGCGCCAATACGGTGTCGAGTACATCTCGGCGATGCCGACGAACCTCTATGGCCCCGGCGACAATTTCGACCTCTCCACCAGCCATGTCGTACCAGCCCTGATGCGCAAGGCGCACAAGGCCAAGCGCGCCGGCGACAAAACCTTGGAGGTCTGGGGGTCGGGCACGCCAATGCGCGAGTTCCTGCATGTCGACGACGCCGCCGACGCTCTGGTCTGGCTGCTGAAAAACTATGCCGGCGACAGCCACGTCAATGTCGGCTCGGGCGAAGACATCACCATTGCCGAGCTCGCCCGCACCATGCTCTCCGTCGTCGGCGCCGAGGCGGTGCTCACATTCGATACGACGAAGCCGGACGGCACGCCGCGCAAGCTGATGGACGTGTCGCGCCTGTTCGCTACGGGCTGGCGCCCGCGCTACTCGCTGCAGAGCGGCTTGGAGCAGACCTATGCCTGGTTTCTCCAGCACATCGAGAAGGGCGATCTCCGCCTCGGCGCGGCTTGAGCCTCAATCGGCGCTGATTGCTGCCACCAGACATGACGGCTTGGGCGTGGCCCATGCAAAGTCGCTGGCCGATACGCTTGGGTTAGTGAAAGACCCTTGAGATAGGCGTCCAGTGTGACCAGAGTGTTGACCAGCGGCGGTGGCTAAGAGGTATTCGCGGCAATCCAAAGGAAACCCTCGGTCTCCTTCCTTTCCCGCTGGATTGATACCGGATTGATCGAGTCGTTGCCATTTGTTGACCTGTGGTCTTTAGTCTCTCCCGGACTGATTTGGGGGTATCTGTAATTGAACCAGCAAGCATTGTCGGCATTCATTTGGTCCGTGGCGGACCTTCTTAGGGGAGACTACAAGCAGGCAGATTACGGCAAGGTCATCCTGCCGTTCACCGTGCTGCGGCGTCTGGACTGTGTGCTGGAGCCAACCAAGGAAGCCGTGCTGGCCGAACAAGCCGCGAAGGTCGCGCAAGGCATGAACCCCGAGCCCTTCCTTCTGCGCAAGGCAGGGCAGACCTTCTACAACACCTCCAAGCTCGACATGCGCAAGTTGATGGGTGACCAGGACAACATCGCCCAGAACCTGTTCGCCTATATCCAGGCGTTCTCGCCCGACGTGCGCGACATCTTCGAGCGGTTCGAGTTTGCGGTGCAGGTAGACCGCTTGGCAAAGGCGGGGCTGCTCTACCAGGTCACCGAGAAGTTCGCCCGCATCGACCTGCATCCCAGCAAGGTCGACAACCACCAAATGGGCCTCGTCTTCGAGGAGCTGATCCGCAAGTTCTCGGAACTCTCCAACGAAACCGCCGGTGAGCATTTCACGCCGCGCGAAGTCATCAGGCTGATGGTCAACCTGCTGTTCGTCGAGGACGACGCCATCCTGTCCAAGCCCGGCGTGGTGCGAACCATCTACGATCCGACCGCTGGCACCGGCGGGATGCTGTCGGTCGCCGGTGAGCATTTGGTCGAGCACAACGACAAGGCCTCGCTGGTCATGTACGGGCAGGAATTGAACCCGGAGTCTTACGCCATCTGCAAGGCCGACATGCTGATCAAAGGGCAGGATGTCGCCAACATAGTCTTCGGCAATACGCTGTCCGACGATGGCCATCCGCACGAAAAATTCGACTACATGCTGTCCAACCCGCCCTTCGGCGTGGAATGGAAGAAGGTCGAGAAGGCTGTCCGCACCGAACACGAGAGCCAGGGGTTCAACGGCAGGTTTGGCCCCGGGTTGCCCCGGGTGTCCGATGGCTCGCTGCTGTTCCTCATGCATCTTCTTTCCAAGATGCGACCTGCGGTCGATGGCGGCAGCCGCTTCGGTATCGTCCTGAATGGATCGCCTTTGTTCACCGGAGGAGCTGGCAGCGGCGAGAGCGAAATCCGCCGTTACGTGCTGGAGAACGATCTGGTCGAGGCCATCGTCGCCCTGCCCATCGACATGTTCTACAACACTGGCATTTCCACTTATGTCTGGGTTCTGTCCAACCGCAAGCCAGCCCACCGGAAGGGGAAAGTGCAGCTCATCGATGCGTCGAGCTTCTGGCGCAAGATGCGCAAAAGTCTCGGCTCCAAGCGCAAGGAGATGGGCGACGAAGACATCGCCACGGTCACCAGACTGTTCGGCGGCTTCCTTGAGGCGCATCTCGCGACGCTGCTGGACGCTGATGGCAAGGAGATGGCGCGAAAGGTCGTGCTGGCAGGCGAGCAGCCCCCGACGGTTCCCGACGGCGGCAGGGTCAGGCTTGCACCGCTGTCGCTGATCTTCTCCAACGAGGCGTTCGGCTACAGCACCATCACCGTCGAGCGCCCCTTGCGTGACGATCAGGGGCGGCTTGTCCTTGGCGAGCGCGGCAAGAACAGGGGCAAGCCGCAGGCCGACAGTGCGCTTAGGGACACCGAGAACGTGCCGCTCGCCGAGGACGTCGAGGCCTATTTCCGGCGCGAGGTTGTGCCCCATGCCGGGGACGCATGGATCGACCACGAGAAAACAAAGGTCGGCTATGAGATCCCCTTCAGCCGGCACTTCTACGTCTTCGAGCCGCCGCGTCCATTGGCCGAGATTGACGCCGAACTCAAGCAGGTCACCGACCGTATCCTGACGATGATCGGAGAGATGGCAAGATGACGAGAGGAACGCTGATCGGAAGCCACTTGAGCTATGGCATTCCTGGCGTCCTGCCCATGGGCTGGGAAGTCGGCCAGGCGAAACGGTGGATCACCGTCCAATCGGGCGACATGATCTCGGCCTCCGAGGAAACAGAAGCTGGCTACCCGCTGATAGGCGGGAACGGTCTGCGTGCATACACCAACAAGACCAACGCACGCGCCGACACCCTTGTAATTGGTCGTGTCGGCGCCCGCTGTGGCTGCGTTCACCATGTTTTTTGAAGACTTCTGGGCGTCCGAGCATGCGTATTGAGTAATTGAGAAACGGCCTCTGTCCAAACGGTTCTTTTTCCACCTGTTGTCCGCCTTGGATCTCAACAGGTTTGCGATTAAGACAGCTCAGCCTCTGCTCAACACGGACATCGTTGAAACGCCACTTATTGGGGTACCGCCTCTCCCCGAGCAATTCGCCATCGCCACCTTCCTTGACCGCGAGACGGGCAAGATCGATGCACTGGTGGATGAGCAGAAGCGGCTGATCGAACTGCTCAAGGAGAAACGTCAGGCCGTCATTTCCTATGCGGTCACCAAGGGTCTGAACCCGGACGTGAAGATGAAGTACTCAGGGCTCGAATGGCTTGGGGAGGTGCCAGCGCACTGGACGACGGGCAGACTTAAGCAGGTTGCTCAAGTACGGGGGCGTATTGGGTTCCGGGGCTATGCAGCCGAAGATTTGGTGGATGAGGGAGAGGGCGCGCTGGCGCTCGGAGGGGCAAATCTGCTGAACAATGGTCGCATATCTTTGGACAAGCCCACCTACATCAGCTGGGAAAAATACGATGAATCACCTGAGATCAAGGTGGTCCGTGATGACATTCTCATCGGGCAGCGCGGGACTTGTGGACGGGTCGTATTAGTCGACAGGGAGATCGGCCCAGCAACCATAAATCCTAGCCTCGTGGTCCTCAAAGAGCTTGCCCTCGATCCGCGCTTCGCCAGCTATTGGCTAAACGGAGACGTTGTACAAAAGACTTTCGACTCGTACCTAAGCACGACGGCCGTTCCGATGTTGCCACAGGAGCAGATCGGAAATGTCCCATTGCTCATTCCTTCCCGACCAGAGCAGGAGCAGATTGCTGATCATCTGGATCGGAGTCTGATGCGTTTCCATGGGCTTACCGCTGAGGCAGAACGTACTACTTCCCTGCTTCAGGAGCGCCGCTTAGCCCTTATTTCCGCTGCCGTTACCGGCAAAATCGATGTACGCAACCTTTTCGAGGACGCGGCCCAGTGACTGCGCATAAGGCAATCAGCTTCGATAGCGAGATGGCGGCATGAAAAAGGGTCGCGGTCAGAGGCTACTTGCAAAAGTGCAGCCGCCCAAGTGGATGGAACTGCGGGTCAAATCATTGTCGGACGAGTTAGGCAGTTGCGCGGATGCTGCCAAGCGCCGGGTGCTGCGAGCCGAGCTTTCGAAGTTGCGCCGAACGTTGGAAGGCTTTTCCGTCATGAAGCCACACAGGGACCCCGAAGCTTCGCGAGTGCCATTGCCGAGAACGTATATCGAGGCGCGCCGGGCCAAGATCGAAGAGGGGGCCAGGGTTTCGAAGCGCAACGGGATGCGCCTGCACTTTCTCCAGGGCGGCGCTCCGGGGAGCGGCAGGGGAGGCAAAGGAAAGTGAGCCTTCACAAGGAGATCAGCTTCGAGGCTGAAATCTGCGATCATCTCGCCACCGGTGGCTGGCTATCTGCCGAGGGCGTGGCTGCGGCTTATGATCGGGTCCGTGCGCTATTTCCCGCCGATGTCGTGGCGTGGGTGCAGGCCAGCCAGCCAAACGCCTGGGACACCCTGAGCAAGTCCCATGGCGCTGCGGCTGAGGCGATCCTGCTCGACCGCATCCGCAAGCAGCTCGATGAACGCGGGACGCTCGACGTGATCCGGCACGGCGTCGAGATGATCGGTCTCAGGGCACCGTTGGCGCTCGCCCAGTTCAAGCCTGCACTCGCCATGAATGCCGACATCCTCGCCCGCTATCAGGCCAACCGGCTGCGTGTCGTTCGGCAGGTGCGCTATTCGCTCGCCAATGAGAATGCCATCGATCAGGTGCTGTTTCTGAACGGGCTGCCGGTCGCCACAGTCGAACTCAAGACGGACTTCACACAATCGGTCACCGACGCGGTGGACCAGTATAGGTTTGACCGCCTCCCGAACCCGAAGGGCCAGGCCCCCGAGCCGTTGTTGAGCTTCCCGAACGGCGCCCTGGTTCACTTCGCTGTCAGCAATGCCGAAGTGATGATGACGACAAAGCTTGAGGGTCCGCAGACGCGCTTCCTGCCCTTCAATAAGGGCAATGGCGGCGGCAAGGGAAACCCGCCGAATGCCGAGGGGCACACGACGGCTTACTTGTGGGAGGAAATCTGGCAACGGGACTCGTGGCTGGAAATCCTCGGGCGCTACATGGTGGCCGAGCGGGACACGAAGAAAAAGACCAAGGGCATCATCTTTCCGCGCTTCCACCAGCTCGACGCAACACGCAAGCTTCGCGCCTCGGCACTGGCCGAAGGGGCTGGCGGCAAATACCTTATCCAGCACTCGGCTGGTTCCGGCAAGACCAACTCGATCGCGTGGACCGCGCACTTCCTCGCCGATCTTCACGACGAGAAGCACCAGAAGGTCTTCGACACGGTTCTGGTTGTTTCCGACCGAAACGTCATCGATACGCAGTTGCAGGAAGCGATCTTCAATTTCGAGCGAACCACCGGCGTTGTCGTCACCATTAAAAGCGACAGTGGCGCGAAAAGCGGGCAACTGGCGGAGGCGCTGGCTGGCGGCAAGAAGATCGTCGTTTGCACGATCCAGACCTTCCCCTTTGCCCTCCAGGCCGTTCAGGATCTGGCGGCATCGCAAGGCAAGCGATTCGCGGTCATTGCCGATGAAGCGCACTCGAGCCAGACAGGCGAGGCGGCGGCCAAGCTGAAAGCTGTGCTTTCCTCCGAGGAACTGGCCGATCTCGGCGATGGCGGGGAAATCAGCAGTGAGGACATTCTCGCCGCCCAGATGGCCGCCCGGGCAAGCAACAAGGGCATCACCTATGTTGCCTTCACCGCCACGCCCAAAACCAAGACGCTGGAGCTGTTCGGTCGCCGCCCCTTTCCTGAACAGGCAGCCAGCGAAACAAATCTGCCTGCGGCCTTCCATGTTTACTCTATGAGGCAGGCCATAGAGGAGGGTTTCATCCTTGACGTGCTGCGCAATTACACGCCCTACAGCCTCGCGTTCAAGCTCGCCCACGAGGGCAAGGAGATGGACGACACCGAGGTCGAGCGCAGTGCTGCGGTCAAGTCCCTGATGCGCTGGGTGCGGCTCCACGACTACAACATCAGCCAGAAAGTGCAGGTGGTGGTCGAGCACTACCGGTCACTGGTACAGCCACTGCTCGACGGCAGGGCCAAGGCGATGGTGGTGGTGGGCAGCCGAGTCGAGGCCGTGCGCTGGCAGCTCGCTATCAACAAATACATCAAGGAGAAGGGCTACAAGCTGGGGACGCTGGTGGCGTTCTCGGGCGAGGTCAACGACCAGACAAGCGGACCAGACCCTTTCAGCGAAACCAGTAAGGAGTTGAACCCGGGGTTGAACGGGCGCGACATCCGCGAGGCCTTCAAGCAGCCCGAGTATCATATCCTGCTGGTGGCCAACAAATTCCAGACCGGCTTCGATCAGCCTCTGTTGTGCGGCATGTACGTCGACCGGCGGTTGGCTGGCATTCAGGCGGTGGAAACACTCTCGCGGCTCAACCGTGCCCATCCTGGCAAGGACACGACCTATGTCCTCGACTTCGTCAACTCCAGCGACGACATTTCTCAAGGCTTTCCAGACCTACTACCAGACCGCCTCGCTGGAGAACGTGACCGACCCCAATCTCGTCTTCGACCTGCGGGCCAAGCTGGACGCCCTTGGGCACTACGATGACTTCGAGGTCGAGCGAGTGGTGAAGGTCGAGCTGGACCCGTCATCGAAGCAGGGCGACCTCGTGGCCGCCATCACGCCCGTCGTCGACCGGCTCTTGCGCTCCTACCGGGACGCGCAGGAGCGGCTGAGCATCGCCCGGTCCAAGGATGACACCAAGGCAGCCAAGGATGCTCAGGACACCATGGACGCCCTGGTGTTGTTCCGTGCCGACATGGGCGCATTCGTGCGCCTTTATGCGTTCCTGTCGCAGATATTCGACTATGGCAACACCGCCATCGAACGCCGCCACATCTTCTTCCGTCGCCTCATACCGTTGCTGGAGTTCGGGCGCGAGCGGCAGGAGATCGACGTGTCAGGGCTGGTGCTGACCCACCACAAGCTCGCAGACAAGGGGAAGCGCACGCTGGCATTGGGTGGCTTCGGAGAGCCGTTGCAGCCGATCTATGACGTCGGTTCCGGATCAGTGCAGGAGAAGCAGAAGGCGCTGCTGGCGGAGGTCGTCGCCAAGCTGAACGACCTGTTTCAGGGCGTGGATGACGGCGATCAGGTTCGCTATGTCATGCGCGACATCAAAGACCAGATGCTCAAGTCAGAAACTCTTGAGCAGCAGGCTGTCGACAATTCCAAAGAGCAGTTCGCAAATTCCCCCGACATTCTCAAATGCATCTTGAACGCGATCATGGACGCCGATGAAGCTCATTCGAGCCTGAGCAAACAGGCATTGAACTCTGCAAAGGTACGCGAGGGTCTCAAGGATATTCTGCTGGGCCCCGGGCAGCTCTGGGAGACCTTGAGACAGCAGCGGGAGCAGGAAGACATTTCTATCTAACAGGTTCGACGGGATGGGGAGTGATGGGCAAAGGCGGGTATAATGGGGGCAGTACTATCGTTGGCGGATTTGGGTGGTCCTCATTCGACCCGGCGGCTCCCGGCAGAAAAGTCTCGAAACCAAAAAATCGGCGTGGTGGTGCCACGATCGCCCAGCAGCCAGCGAAAGCCAAACGGCCTCCGAACTTGAATGCCTTGCGGCTCATTTATCTTGACGCAATCATCGACGCCGCGCTCCGATCTCAGACTGCACCGATGCCTCCGAGGAACGCCCGCGTGGAACTGAACGCGGCAACGGAGAAGGCTGGAGGACCGATCGCCTGGGCGAGAGCCCAGCCGGAGTTTGCGGTCGCATTGGAGAAAAGACAGAGGAAGCTCGCGGGGAAAACGGGCCAGCCGGTCAAAGCCGTCGGCGCGATCCGCATAGCTGCGAAAACCGCCGAGAAGCCGGTTTCAAATGCGAAAGTCAAAGCCCGTCAGGCCAACGCAATTTCGACCGAGGCTCTCTGCAAGGAACGCGCGAGATTGGGTATGGCGCTTGCTGATGCTGAAAAGCTGGTCCGCGAATTTAGAGCGTCGATTGCCCAGATTGACCGTCAACTCGCGCTCCGTCGACCGAGTGGGAAATAACCCGGCGGGCATTTCGGCGAAAAAATTTGTTTGGTACTTACATCAGGAGGTGCCGCGTTCCTGATTTTAAGGGGACCGGGGACCGGATGGTGGGCGTGACAGGGATTGAACCTGTGACCCCTGCAATGTCAATGCAGTGCTCTCCCGCTGAGCTACACGCCCATCCGAAGCCGCGCATACACCATTTTTGCCACGGCGCGTCAATAGCAGCAAAAGGGAAAGAAAGGTTCGCCTTGCCGCACCGTCGAAGGCGCCCCGGAAGCCGGCGGCGGAAAACCTGTCAGGCTGCCTGCAGCATCTTTTCGACCTCGTTGACGAGGTCGCGCAGATGGAACGGCTTCGACAGCACCTTGGCGTCTTTCGGCGCCTTGGAATCCGGATTGAGCGCAACGGCGGCGAAGCCGGTGATGAACATGACCTTGAGGTCGGGATCGATCTCGGTGGCGCGGCGGGCGAGTTCTATGCCGTCCATCTCCGGCATGACGATATCGGTCAAGAGCAGCGAGAACGGCTCTTCGCGCAGCCGCTCATAGGCGCTGGCGCCATTGTCGAAATCGCTGACCTGGTAGCCGGCACGCTCCAGCGCCTTGACGAGGAACCGGCGCATGTCGTCGTCGTCTTCCGCCAGCAGAATGCGTGCCATCTTGTCCCGTCCGAATCACCCGCCCGAGACTGCCGTGCGGCAGCCCGTTAACCATCCTGTATATGAGGAGGCGAGGGTAAACATCAAGTGAACGATAAAGGCCCGACCGGCCTTAACAAAGCGGTCCGGACGCCGAAATGCTGGACATGCGGCCGGCGAGGTGGCACCTTTCCAACCATGATGCATTGGTGTTTCCGGATTCGTTCAAATTGAAAACAGCAGCCGAGGATTTTTCGGTCGTTCCCCCCTTCGAAATCCGGTCGGGCGCCGAACAGCGCGTCCCCTTCCTCTTCAACTCACCGCATAGCGGCCGTCACTATCCGGACCGGTTCCTGGCGATGGCAAGGCTGGACCGAAACGCCATCCGCCGCTCCGAAGACTGCTATGTCGACGAATTGTTCGGCGGCGCCGTCGCGCTCGGCGCGCCGATGCTGGCGGCAAACTTCCCGCGCGCCTATCTCGACGTCAACCGGGAGCCGTGGGAACTCGATCCGCGCATGTTCGCCGAACCCGTGCCGTCGTTCTGCAATATCCGCTCGGCGCGCGTAGCCGGCGGGCTTGGCACCGTGCCCAAGCTGGTGGGAGAGGGCCTCGAAATCTATGCCGGGCGCTTGCCGCTGGCGGAAGCCGTCGGGCGCATCGAGGCCGTCTACAAACCTTATCACGAGACGCTGAAACGGCTTTTGACCAGGACCCACGCGCGGTTCGGCTTTGCCGTGCTGATCGATTGCCACTCGATGCCGGCGAGCATCAGGGTCGGCGACAGCGGTGTCAGGCCCGACTTCATCGTCGGCGACCGTTTCGGCATCTCCGCCGCGGCAGCGTTGACCGAGACGGCGATCGGCCTGCTTATCGGCATGGGCTATACCGTCGCCCATAACAAGCCCTACGCCGGAGGCTTCATCACCGAGCACTATGGCCGCCCCGTGCGCCATCTCCATGCGCTGCAGATCGAGGTCAATCGCGGGCTTTACATGAACGAGCGGACGTTCCAGAAATCCGCCGGCTTCGATGCGCTCGCCGACGATCTCGCGCAATTCTCGGCCGACCTTATGGCAATGCCCGACCACAATTTCATCGACCTGCCGCTCGCCGCCGAATGATGCCGAAAATCGGAATCGATGCGGGTCGGGTGACGCGCAATCGGCTGGATACCGCGCCAAAAAAAGACCGCATCGTTTGCACGACACGGTCGAAGTCTAGGGAGGAAACGCCCAAGGAGGGCAGGACAGGAAAAACCTGTCCGAGAACAAATCTATTGTGCGATGCACAAATGTCAAGCCGCCCACAGACGTTTTTAATTCACTATGATGTGGAAACTGGAGTTCGAGGGCGCCAGCGTTGCATTCGAGCAACAGTTGGTCGATGCGCAAAAGCTCCGCACGCCCTTGTTTTGATGGAAATCCACTGGCAGACGATGGTCCCAGCACGCTACAACGCGGGAGAATCAGTTGGACATCAGCATCGATTTCATGCGGCGCATCGCGCGTGCCGCCGCAGCCGAAACCTTGCCGCGCTTCCGCAGCCGAGGCGCGGTCGCCAACAAGGAGCAAGGCAGCTTCGACCCGGTCACCGAGGCCGACCGCGAGGCCGAGCGGGTCATCCGGACGCTTATATCAGCGGAGTATCCCGATCACGGCATCCTCGGCGAGGAGCATGGCAGCGAGAACATTTCCAGCAGGCACGTTTGGGTAATCGATCCGATCGACGGCACGCGCGCCTTCATTTCCGGCCTGCCGGTGTGGGGAACATTGGTCGGGCTGACGGTCGACGGCGATGCCGTTGCCGGCATGATGTCGCAGCCCTTCACCGGCGAGCTTTTCTACGCCAACGCTTCCGGTGCCCATTATGAAGGCCCGGGCGGGCCGCGAAGGCTGACGACACGCAAGACGACAAGCCTCGCCGAGGCGACGCTGTTCACCACCACGCCGGCACTGTTCCAGGGAGGTGCGCGTCTGCGCTACGACCTGTTCGAGCAGCAGGTCCAGCTCGCCCGCTACGGCACCGACTGCTATGCCTTCGCCATGGTCGCGGCGGGAAGCGTCGACATCGTCGCCGACCCCGGTTTGAAACCCTACGATATCGTCGCGCTGATCCCGATCATCGAGAAAGCCGGCGGCGTCGTCACCACCTTCGAAGGCGGACCGGCGGAAAGGGGCGGCGACATTCTGGCAGCGGCAACGCCGGAGCTCCACGCCGCCGCGATGGTGGCGCTGCGTGGCTGAGCGGAAAAAAGCGTTCGGGCGGTGATTTCCCGACCCTCCTGACAGCAGGATGTCTGCAGCTCT
This sequence comes from Mesorhizobium sp. WSM4813, assembly GCF_055811555.1. NCBI lineage: Bacteria > Pseudomonadati > Pseudomonadota > Alphaproteobacteria > Hyphomicrobiales > Phyllobacteriaceae > Mesorhizobium > Mesorhizobium sp. WSM4813. The sequence continues at coordinate 3,988 of NZ_JBVVQU010000069.1, read as the reverse complement.
CTGCTATGCAGATAATGTCACGGGAGGGATTCACATGCCGACGCAGTCAACAGCCAGCCATTCCGACGATGCTCCGGCAGAAAATGCTCCGGCAGAAAATGCTCCAGGAGATGGCCGGGCCGATTTCGATCTCTTCTTCGGACGCTGGAACGTCAGCCATCGAAGGTTGCAGAAGCGCCTGCAAGGCGACACGAACTGGGACGTGTTTGGCGGGACATGCGATGTGCGCCCGATCCTTGGCGGCCTCGGCAATGTCGACGACAATGTGATTGAATTGCCTGGCGACGCCTATCGCGCCGCCACGCTGCGGACGTTCAATCCGACGACGAGGCAATGGTCGATCTGGTGGATCGACGGCCGCAACCCGGCGACCATCGATGTTCCGATGCGCGGCACCTTCGAAGCAGGCGTCGGCACGTTCCTGTGCGAAGACGTCTTCGAAGGACGCAATATCCAGGTTCGCTTCCTGTGGTCGCGGATCACTGAAAAATCGGCGCGCTGGGAGCAGGCTTTTTCACCGGATGGCGGCAAGACCTGGGAAACCAACTGGATCATGGATTTCGCCCGGCAAGTATAGGCCGTCGATCGCGTTGGCAGGCATTTTTTCAAGCCGAGTCATTGGACTTCAACGGTCTGGAGCGCTCGTTGCGCGGCCGGAGGGAGTGCGGCATTCAGGCCGTGTCGTCGCTTCCCGGAATGAAGGCATCGAAGGCGGCAAAGAACTGCTCGCGATAAAAGTCGGCTTCCTGCAATATTTCATGGCGTGCGCCATCGATCACCAGCAGCGAACCGAGGCGCAGACGTCTGGTGTAGGTTTCCACCGCCTTGGTCGAGACGACCTGGTCGGCGCCGGCCGCGATCACCAGCAAGGGTACCTGGATCCTGGCCATGAAGTCGGGATCGCAGATGGCCTCGGACGCCTCCACCGCCGCTTTCAGCCAGCGTATCGTCGGGCCGCCGAGTGCCAGTTGCGGGTAGGTTTCGTAGATCAGCGTGTTGCGCCGATACCGCTCCGGATCCGATGTCACCATGTTGGCGGCAAAGGGTACGGTTCTTCTGGGCCGCGGACCCCAGGCGGCATAAAGCTTGCCAAGCCCCAGCAGACAGAACAGTGAGCAGACGCGGCGAATGGTGGTTGTCGAGACCGGCAGGTCAGGCACGGCCAGGAATGGCGCGATCAGCACCATGCGCCGTACGCGGTTCACCATCGACGGCGCAGCAAGCAGCGTAATCACCGCCCCGGCCGAATGGGCCAAGATATAATACGGCCCCCGGCAGTCGGGCAGCACGATTTCCTCGAAGAACTGTTCCAGGTCGCCGGTGTAGTCCAAGAAGCTCCGGACATAGCCGCGCTCGCGGTCACTGATCAGCCGGTCGGAACCGCCCTGGCCGCGCCAGTCGAGGGTGGCGACGCCGAAGCCGCGATCGGCGAGGTTGCGGATGGTCTCGAAATATTTTTCGATGCACTCGTTGCGGCCGGTCAAGACGACCACGGTGCCCTTCATTGGGCGGGCAACGGCGGAAAAGAGCCCATAACGGATCTTCTTGCGGTCGCGCGTGGTGAAGAAGCCACCGGCCGCATTTTCCGGTGGCGGATTGCCCGGAATTTCGCGGAAAAGGGGAATTTCGTCGAAGAGGTCCGTCATTCGGCGCTGCGTTTGTGTGTCGCTGCCTGCACGGCGCAAGCTTTGGTAGGCATAGACGCCCCATGCAGCAAAAGCAAAGGGCAGCAAAAGCAAAGGAATTCCGGACGCGTGGGAAAGGCTGAACGAGGCCAGCGAGTGAGGCCGAAAGCAGCTTGCGGCATGCTTCCGGCCTCCGTCGATCCGGGAGGAAGGGACGTTACACCCGGTCGGCCCCGTTGCGGCATCTCGCGCGTGACTCCGAAAATCGGACCGATTTTCGCTGTGAATCATGCGCAATCAAAGTGTCACAGCGTCCTTTGCGTGCCCGAGAGACGCGCGACACCGTAACCGCCGCCTGTTCCTTGATCCTGGAAGCAGTCTAGCTCTGCTTAGCTGAACGCCCGCCGAAGCCGCGGTTCATCTGCCGTTCATCGAGAAATCTTGAAATGCTTTCACGTGTTCCCCAAATGTCTGTTGCGGCCGCCAATGTCGGGGCCGCTGGCCTATCCGGAACGCCGTCACGGGTTTCGCACCGGCCATACGCAAACCTTGTTGCTCAACAGGAGAACACACTATGCGTCACGTTGATTTTTCCCCGCTCTACCGTTCGACCGTCGGTTTCGACCGGCTGTTCACCATGCTCGATTCGCTTGCGCAGCCCGAAGGCGTGCAGACCTATCCGCCCTACAACATCGAGCGCACCGGCGAGGATTCCTATCGCATCTCGATGGCGGTCGCCGGCTTCTCGGACGACGAGCTCTCGATCGAAGCACACCGCAACGTTCTGACAGTCAAGGGTGAGCGCAAGGAAGACGGCAATGGCGAAGGCTCCGAACTGCTCTATCGCGGTATCGCCAGCAGGGCCTTTGAGCGCCGCTTCCAGCTTGCCGACCATGTTGAAGTCGTCGGCGCCTCGCTGAAGAACGGCCTGCTCTTTGTCGATCTCAAGCGCAATATTCCCGAGGAGCTGAAGCCCCGCAAAATCGCGATCACCGCGTCTTCGGCGAAGGCAAAGCAGATCGAGGCCAAGACCGCCGCGTAAGCTGCGTCACCAAGACGACCTCAGGGACGAAGGGCGGCGCTTCGCGTCGCCCTTTTTGATGGATAAGGTGCCGCTATCCACCAAGGAGCTGGCCAAAGCGGTCGACCTCTTCGGCCGTGGTCGCAAAGCTGGTGACGAAACGGTAGAGCGCCTCGTCCTCGCCGATATGGCCGTCGAAGCCATGCGGCTTGTGCCAGTCGTAGAAGGCGGCACCGGCCATTTGCACCCTTTCAGCCTCGGCCTTTTTCATCACCGCGAACACTTCGTTCGCTTGCGGCAGCCAGGCCAGACGCGCCGACGGGGAATCCTCGATCACTGCCGCAAGGCGCGCTGCCTTGGCGTTGGCATGTCGGGCCGTGTCGAGCCACAGACCGTCCTTGAAATAGGCTTCGAACTGCGCAGCGACGAAGCGCGATTTCGAGAACAATTGCGCCGCGCGCTTGCGCAGGAAGGCCAGTTCCCTGGCCCGGTCGAGATCGAACAGCACGATAGCCTCGGCGCACCAGCAGCCGTTCTTGGTGCCGCCGAAAGAGAGGATGTCGATGCCGCGCTTCCAGGTCATCTCCGCCGGCGTTGTGTCGAGCGCGACCAGCGCATTGGCGAAGCGGGCGCCATCCATGTGCAGCGGCAGTTTGTGATGCTTGGTGATCGCCGCAATCCGGGCAATTTCGTTCAGTGTGTAGATGGTGCCGACCTCGGTCGACTGGGTGATCGACACCGCCATGGGGCGCCCGGAATGGACGATTTCAGGCGCAAACCGGCCCACCGCCCTGTCCAGGTTGTCCGGATCGATCTTGCCCAGCGCACCGTCGACAGCATAGAGCCGTGAGCCGCCGGTAAAGTATTCCGGCGCGCCGCATTCATCCTCAATGACATGCGATTCTCGATGGCAGAAGGAAATGCCGCCTGATTTGTTATAGGCGGTCAGCGACAGCGAATTGGCAGCGGTGCCGGTCGCCACGAAAAACACCGCAACCTCGCGCTCGAAAATTTCGTTGAAGCGCTGGTAGACGGACTGGTCGAGGGCGCCGTCGCCATAGGCGGTGGAAAAGCCGCCGGCGTGGGTCGACAGACCCGCGGCGATGCTGGGATGGGCGCCGGCCCAATTGTCGGAAGCGAAATTCATGCGTTTGCCTGTGCTGGGAAAATCGACGCGACCTTGACCGCTTTCGCCTGCCGCTCGCAAGTGCCAAGCGGCGGAAATGCGATAAAGCCACGGGGCTGGGATGCAGCGGACGACCGAAGGTGTCGGTAGCTTTTCAAGTTGTCCGGTTTTGGTAGCACGTCACATGTCCGCTTCTGTTTCTGTCCGGTGGGCCGC
>NZ_JBVVQU010000068.1:0-31698 GCF_055811555.1 Mesorhizobium sp. WSM4813 | reverse complement strand
AATCGTCAGGGACCAAAAACCATGGCAAACAGCTTGACTTCCAAGACAGTCGCTCTGCCCTGCCGGGCATCTCCCCCTCAAGGGGGGAGATTGGTAGCTTTGGCGCTCCGCTTAGTCCTGCAACGCTGGAGATTGGCGAAAGTCGGGATGAGAGCTGATCTCCCCCCTTGAGGGGGAGATGCCAAGTTTTGGCAAAGAGGGCAGGACAGAGGGGGGCGCGAAGGATCGCGACTGCTCTCATCCTGCGCCCCTGCGATCCTCTGTTCATCTCAATCCACGAAAATCAGCGCCGGGGTCTCCAGCAGCGTCTTGATGCGCTGGATGAACACCGCGGCGTCCCAGCCGTCGATGACCCGGTGGTCGAAGCTGGACGATAGGTTCATCATCTTGCGCGGGATGAATTGGGTGCCGTCCCACACCGGCCGCACCATCATCTTGTTGACCCCGATGATCGCCACTTCCGGATGATTGATCACCGGCGTCGTCGCCACACCGCCCATGGCGCCGAGCGAGGTAATGGTGATGGTCGACCCCGACAGCTCGTCGCGTGTCGCCGTGCCTGACTTGGCCGCCTCGGCTAACCTGACGACCTCGGCGGCGCAATCCCAGATGTCGCGCGCCTCGGCGTGCTTGACCACCGGCACCACCAGCCCCGAAGACGTCTGCGCGGCGATGCCGACATGGACGCCGCCATGCTGGTGGACGATGCCGGCCTCGTCGTCGAACAGCGCGTTGAGGTTGGGCTGGTCGGCGATCGCCTTGACAATCGCCCGCATCAGGAACGGCAGCAGCGTCAGCTTCGGCCTTTCCGCGCCGGTGCGCTTTTCCTTGTTGAGTGCCGCGCGCAAATCCTCGAGCGCGGTGACGTCAATCTCCTCGACATAGGTGATGTGCGGGATGCGCGACTTGGCCAGCGTCATCTTCTCGGCGATCTTGCGCCTGAGCCCGATCACCTTGATGTCCTCGACCGTTTCGTTGCGGGCCAGGCCGGTGATTTTCGCGAGCTGCGGTCCGCGCGCCAGGAAAGCCTCGATGTCCTCGTGCTGGATACGCCCGGCCGGGCCGCTTCCCGCAACTTGACGGAGATCGATGCCGGCCTCTTTTGCCCTGAGGCGAACGGCCGGCGACGCCAGCGGCTTTTCGCCTTCGGGACGCGGCGCGGCGAAGGGCGCTGTACTCCGACCGACTGCAGTACCCCCACCCCTAGCCCCTCCCCACAAGGGGGAGGGGGATTCCGTCGCCGGCTCACCTCCGCGCACCGAAGCTCTTGCGTCCGGAGGTGAGGCTCGTTTGGTCTCGGCTTTGGAAGCCGAAGCGCGTCCCCCTCCCCCTTGTGGGGAGGGGTTAGGGGCGGGGGTACTCTTGGCGCCCACCTCAACGGCCTGCGGCGCACCCGCCTTCACATTGCCCTCGCCGGCCACTTTCAAGCGTACAATGGGCGAGCCGATCGCCACCGTGTCGCCGATCTCGGCACCCAGCCAGACGATCTCGCCGTCGACCGGCGAAGGAATCTCGACCGTCGCCTTGTCGGTCATAACAGCGGCAAGCACCGCGTCCTCGCGCACGAGGTCGCCGACCTTGACCTGCCATTCGACGAGCTCGGCCTCGGCGACTCCTTCGCCGACATCGGGCAGCTTGATCACATATTCGCCCATCGTCAGGTCTCCCCTACTGAGGCGTTTGCGCTGCCCCTCGCCCTTACCCCGTGAAGAACGGGGAGAGGGGGATCGCCAGCGTGGCGGCCAGCCCCTTCTCCCCGTTCTTCACGGGGAGAAGATGCCGGCAGGCAGATGAGGGGCGGCGCCACGATTGACAATTGGTCTGAAGCTCTGCTTCCCATCGTCGTCAGGCTTCCATCGTTTCAACGAGCGCGCGGCCGAGCCGGGCGGGACCGGGAAAATAGTCCCACTCCTGCGCATGCGGATAGGGCGTGTCCCAACCGGCGACCCGCACTACGGGCGCTTCCAGATGATAGAAGCAGTTCTCCTGCACCAGCGCCGAAAGTTCGGCGCCGAAGCCGGATGTCAGCGTCGCCTCGTGCACGATCACGCAGCGGCCCGTCTTTTTCACCGAGCCGACGATCGTCTCGAGATCGAGCGGCAGCAGCGTCCGGAGATCGATGATCTCGGCGTCGATGCCGGTCTCCTCGGCCGCCGCCTCGGCGACATAGACCATTGTGCCATAGGCAAGCACGGTGACAGCGGCGCCCAGCCGGCGGATCACCGCCTTGCCGAGCGGCATCGTGTAGTGGCCGTCTGCGACCTCGCCGAGCTCATGCTTCGACCACGGCGTCACCGGGCGCTCGTGATGGCCGTCGAACGGGCCGTTGTAGAGCCGCTTCGGCTCCAGGAAGATCACCGGGTCGGGATCCTCGATCGCCGCAATCAAAAGACCCTTGGCGTCATGCGGGTTGGACGGCACGACGACTTTCAGGCCGGAGACGTGGGTGAACAGCGCCTCTGGGCTCTGGCTGTGGGTCTGGCCGCCGAAGATGCCGCCGCCGGTCGGCATCCGCACCACGATCGGGCAGGTAAAATCGCCGTTCGAGCGATAGCGCAGCCGCGCCGCCTCTGAGACGATCTGGTCATAGGCCGGATAGACATAGTCGGCAAACTGCACCTCGACACAGGGTTTCAGGCCGTAGGCGGCCATGCCGATGGCCGAGCCGACGATGCCGGATTCGCTGATCGGCGCATCGAAGCAGCGGCTCTTGCCGTATTTGGCCTGCAAGCCCTGCGTGCAGCGGAAGACGCCGCCGAAAAAGCCGACATCCTCGCCGAACACGATGACGCGTTCGTCGCGTGCCATCGACACGTCCATGGCGTCGCGGATCGCCTCGATCATTGTCCGTCTTGGCATGGTCAGACCCCCGCCTGCTGGCGCTGGCGCCTGAGGTGCGGCGGCATTTCGGCATAGACGCCCTCGAACATGTCGCGCGTCGAGGGCTTGCCGCCGGCATGCAGCGTGCCGTGGCGCTCGGCCTCCCTTTGCGCCGCTATCACCGTTTCGAGGATTTCCGCCTCGGCCTGGGTATGCCGCTCTTCCGACCAGACGCCGCGCTGGATGAGATGGTTCTTCAGCCTGACGATCGGATCGCCGAGCGGCCACGCGTCGGACTCGGCCTTCGGCCGATAGGCCGACGGATCGTCGGAGCTCGAATGCGCGCCGACCCGGTAGGTGACATATTCGACCAGCGTCGGCCCAAGATTTTTCCGCGCGCGCTCGGCCGCCCATTTTGCCACCGCATGGACGGCGAGATAGTCGTTCCCGTCGACCCGCAGCGACGGAATGCCGAAGCCGAGACCGCGCGCAGCGAAAGTGCCGGAGCCACCGCGGGCGATGCCCTGGAAGGTCGAGATCGCCCACTGGTTGTTGACGACGTTGAGCACGACCGGCGCCTTGTAAGTCGAGGCGAACACAAGCGCCGAATGGAAGTCGGACTCGGCCGTCGACCCGTCGCCGATCCAGGCGGCGGCGATCTTCGAATCATTGCTGATCGCCGAAGCCATCGCCCAGCCGACCGCCTGGATGTATTGCGTCGCCAGATTGCCGGAGATCGAGAAGAAGCCATGCTCCTTCGACGAATACATGATCGGCAGTTGCCGCCCCTTCAGCGGGTCGGCCTCGTTCGAATAGATCTGGTTCATCATGGTGACCATCGGATAGCCGTCGGCGATGAGCAGGCCGGCCTGCCGATAGGTCGGAAAATTCATGTCGCCCGGCGCCAGCGCCTTGCGGAAGGCGCAGCTCACCGCCTCCTCGCCCAGGTGCTGCATGTAGAAGGAGGTCTTGCCCTGGCGCTGCGCCATCTGCATGCGCGCATCGAAGCTGCGCAGCGTCATCATGTGGCGCAGCCCTTCCAGCAGCTCGTCGTCGGAAAGCAGGCCGGCCCACGGGCCGACGGCCTCGCCGGCGCGGTTGAGCACACGGATAATCGAAAACGCCATGTCGCGGATGGTGCGCGGATCGACGTCGATCTCCGGGCGCGGGACCGAGCCGGCCTTGGGAATGGTCACATTGGAGAAGTCCGGCGTCCCGCCCGGCCGCACCTCGGGTTCCGGCACATGGAAGCGCAACATTCCTGCATCAGCCATGACCTTCGTCCTCCAATGTTGCCCGGCGCGATATTTGCACACCGCTAGACCGGTGCCAATTCGTCGGGCAAGGCTTCGAGCCAGCGACCGCGCCGGCCAGCACTCGTCAAGATGAAGATATATCGGCGAAATTTCTTGTCGATCTTCCGCCGCCACGCGCAATTTGGCGAAAGGTCTGGCCTGACCTGGCGCAAGAGCCGGAAACTCCCGTTGGAAAGATCGCGGCATCATTCCAGTTTGGGTTCCTCGCCCCCACGAGAGTGGGGGAGAGGTGGCTCGGCGAAGCCGAGACGGAGAGGAGGAACCGCGCCCTACGAAAGCCCCCTCTCCGGCCGCTTCGCGGCCACCTCTCCCCCGCTTCGCGGGAGCGAGGAAGCCAAGTCTTGAGAGGTTGGCCTTCCTCCGCGCCTCTTCTGTCCCGCGGCACTGCAATACCGTCACCCCACCGTTCACCCCGCGCCCGCATCGTGCTAACCAGAATCCATGGCACAGAAGAAAGGATACGAGGCCGATTCGTGGTTGGCGCGGCCGGATCCGCGCATCTCGATCGTCCTGCTTTACGGGCCCGACCGCGGGCTCGTCGCCGAGCGGGCGAAGGCCTTTGCCGGCAAAACCGGCCTGCCGCTCGACGATCCGTTCTCGGTGGTCAGGCTGGACGGTTCGGAAGTCGACCGCGACGAGGGCCGTCTGCTCGACGAGGCGCGCACCGTGCCGATGTTTTCGGACCGGCGCCTGCTGTGGGTGCGCAATGCTTCCGGCCAGAAGGCGCTTGCCGACGACGTCAAGGCGCTGACCGCGGAGCCCGCGCGGGACGCGATCATACTCATTGAAGCCGGCGACCTGAAGAAAGGCGTCGGCCTGCGCGCCATTGTCGAGGCGGCCGACATTGCCATGGCGCTGCCGTGCTATGCCGACGAGGCCCGCGACATCGATACGGTCATCGACGAGGAATTGCGCAAGGCCGGCATGTCGATGACGCTGGAGGCCCGCCAGGCGCTGCGCCGCAATCTTGGTGGTGACCGGCTGGCCTCGCGCGGCGAGATCGAAAAGCTGCTGCTCTACGCCCACGGCCAGAGCGAAATCGGCCTCGACGACGTCAAGGCGACGTCGGGTGATGTTTCCGGTCTGTCCTTCGACGACGCCGTGGATGCCGTGCTCGAAGGCAAGGTCGGCGATTTCGACATGGCCTTCACCCGCCACTGCCAGGCCGGCGGCCAGGTTTTTCTGGTGCTTTCCTCGGCGATGCGGCAGCTGCAGGCGATCCAGGCGATGCGCGGCCTGATGGACGCCGGCGGCCGCAACGCCGCGGCGGTCGTCGCCGCGGCGCGCCCGCCGGTTTTTTTCTCCCGACGCAAGCTGGTGGAAAAAACCCTCGAACGCTGGAACAGCGAAGCGCTTGGCCGCGCCTTGACCCGATTGCAGACGGCGGTCCTACAGACCCGCCGTCGGCCGGACCTCTCGGTCGCGCTGGCCCGGCAGGCCCTGCTCGGCATTGCCGTGGAAAGCGCAAGGTTGGCTCAGCGCACCTGATCTCCCCCCTTGAGGGGGAGATGTCGCCGAAGGCGACAGGGCAGCGCATGGAACGCCGACATCTTCTTCGCTTCCGCAAGGTGCCGGCGCTAGATGTGAGACGACCCCTTCTGGCCTGCCGGCCATCTCCCCCCTCAAGGGGGGAGATCAGCAGCCTCGGCGATTTCGCCGATCACCGGCGCTAAAAAAACGAGGGCTGTCAAAACGCCAGCCCTCGTTATGTTACCAGGGCGTGCTTAAACCTAAGCCAGAAGATTATTTGCCGGCTAAAAATATCAGTGCCTCAAGCACCTACCGCTCCTGCTTCAACCGCCGGCAAAGCTCGTCGAGCTGCTCCAGCGTCCGGTAAGCGACGCTGATCACGCCGCCGCGTTCCTTGTGCTCGATCGTGACGATCATGCCGATCGTGTCAGTCATCAGCTTTTCCAGCGCCAGCGTATCGGCATCCTTTTGCGCCGGTTCCGCAGGCTGTCGCTTTACCGTTGGAGCGCCGGCCGGCATCTGCGCCAGCGCTTCGGCCTGGCGCACCGAAAGCCCCTCCTCGACGATCCGCTTGGCCAGGCCCGCCGGATCCTGCGCCGTCACCAATGTGCGGGCGTGGCCGGCCGACAGCGCGCCGTCGACCAGCATGTCGCGGATCACCTCGGGCAGCTTCAAGAGCCTGAGCGTGTTGGCGACATGGCTGCGGCTCTTGCCGATCACCTGGCCGAGATCGGCCTGGGTGTAACCGTGATCGTCGATCAGCTGCTGATAACCCATCGCCTCCTCGACCGGATTGAGGTCGGTGCGCTGGACGTTTTCGATGATCGCCAGTTCCAGCGCCGTGCGATCGTTGACATCGCGCACGATGATCGGGATCTCGCTCAGCCCAGCGCGCTGCGCCGCGCGCCAGCGCCGCTCGCCGGCGATGATCTCGTAGCGGCCAGCTTGCGTCGGCGACGGCCGTGCCACCACCGGCTGCACCACGCCATGTTCACGGATCGACTGGGCAAGATCGGTCAGGTCGGCGTCGCCGAAATGCCGGCGCGGATTCTTCGGGTTCGGGCTCAGGAACTCGATCGGAACCTTGCCGTCGGCATTCATGCCCTGCTTTTCCGGCGCTGCCGGACGATCGATTTCGCCGATCAGCGCCGCCAGCCCCCGCCCCAGTCTTTTTCTTGAAAGGTCTTCGCTCATCATCTATCCAGATCGTTTCGGTATCGAATCGGCTTCTTTCGTGGCAGCATCAGGCGGCGCGCAGTTTGCGCTCGCGGCGGATCACCTCGGAGGCAAGCTGCAGATAGGCCTGGCTGCCCGAGCATTTGAGGTCATAGAGGATCGCCGGCTTTCCGTAGGACGGCGCCTCGGAGACACGCACGTTGCGCGGGATGACGGTCTCATAGACCTTGTCGCCCATATGCGCGCGCACGTCCTGCACCACCTGGTTGGCGAGGTTGTTGCGCCCATCGAACATGGTCAGCACGATGCCCTGGATCGTCAGGTCGGGATTTATCGAGCGGCGGACCTGCTCGACCGTCTCGAGCAGTTGGCTCAGGCCCTCGAGCGCGAAGAACTCGCATTGCAGCGGCACCAGCACCGAATCGGCCGCCGCCATCGAATTCAGCGTCAGAAGATTGAGCGACGGCGGGCAATCGATCAGCACATAGCCAAAATTCGCCGAACGCTCGGCCGAGGCGCGCAACGCGTTGCGCAGCCGCAGCACCCGGTCCGGTGCCGAGGCGATCTCCATTTCGATGCCGAGCAGATCGAGCGTCGACGGCACGATCGACAGGCCCGGCACCGCCGTCGGGATCGCCGCCGCCTCCAGATCCAGCTCGCCGGTCAGCACGTCATAGGACGAAACCGTGCGGTCGCGCCGGTCGATGCCGAGACCGGTGCTGGCATTGCCTTGCGGATCGAGGTCGACGATCAGCACCTTTTCGCCGATCGCCGCCAGCGCCGTGGCCAGATTGATGGCCGTGGTCGTCTTGCCGACGCCGCCCTTCTGGTTGGCGACGGTGATGATTCGGGGGCCATTTTTCATCATGGGTCTATGCCAGAAATTCATTCCGAGGTCGCCGATCTAAGTCAGTGGGCGCAAATCAGACAGTTCGAGGATGACGCCATGAGCGTCGGTCGCGCTGGCATGTTCTACCAGATCGAATGACCATCGTTGAGCGCTTTCTGTCACTTCGGCGCGGTAATCCCGGCCTTTGTGGAACAGGCCGCGCGCGCCGGCCGTCAGCCACGGCGCCGACAGGTCGAGCAACGCCGGAAGCGACGCCAGCGCTCTGGCCGTGACGATTTGAGGTGTCGAAACAAGCGGATAGGCGTCATCGATGCGCCGCGCGATGACGCGGGCGGGCAGGTTGAATTGCCCGACGACGGCTTGCAGGAACGATGCTTTTTTCCGGTTGCTTTCAACCAGATCGATGCTGGCGCCGTCACGCTCGGCAAGCAGAAAGGCAAGCACAAGACCGGGAAACCCGCCGCCAGAGCCGAGATCGACCCAGCGCTTCGCGTCCGGCTTGATTCGCGCCAGTTGCGCGCTGTCGAGGATGTGGCGGCGCCAGACATCGTCCAGCGTCGATTGCGCGGTCAGGTTTATCCGGCGGTTCCATTTCTGGAAGACCGCCTCGAACTCGACCAGGCGTCCGAATGTTTCACGTGAAACCGGGCCTGCAGCCTCTTGCAGGCTCGCCCATGAGGCAGCGCTCACGCAACACCCCTTCGCGCAGCAGCCTCGGCGTTGCGGACATGCGCGACGATGATCGCCAGCGCCGCCGGCGTCATGCCTTCCATCCGCTGCGCATCGGCGATGGAGCGCGGCTGGCGTGCCAGCATCTTCTGCTTCAGCTCGTTGGACAGGCCGGGAACAGAGGCGAAATCAAGAGAAGCCGGGATCAGTCGGCTCTCTTCATGCCTGACCTGCGTGACATCAGCCTGCTGGCGATCCAGATAGACCGAATATTTCGCCTCCGTTTCGAGGCGTTCGGCCGTTTTGGCGTCCATGCCGCCAAACTCCGGCACGATTCGGGCCAACCAGGCGACATCGACACCGGGATGAACCAGCAACTCATAGGCCGAGCGGCGCACGCCGTCCCTGTTGATTTCGAGCCCATGGCGCGCCGCCTCGTTGGGAGTCATCGTCGTGCCAAGCGCAAGCTTGCGCGCCTTTTCAAGGTCCTGCACGACTTCGCTGAACCGCTGCATTCGCTCCCGCGAAGCGATGCCGAGCTTCACAGCCAGAGGCGTCAGCCGCTCATCGGCATTGTCGGCCCGCAGCGACAGCCGGAACTCGGCCCGCGAAGTGAACATCCGGTAAGGCTCGGCGATGCCGCGGCTGGTCAAGTCGTCGACCATCACCCCGATATAAGCCTCGGTGCGGCTGAGCACGATCTGGTCGCTTGTCGAAGCCTGCCGCGCGGCGTTGAGGCCGGCGAGCAGCCCTTGCGCGCCCGCCTCCTCGTAACCGGTGGTGCCGTTGATCTGTCCGGCGAGGAAAAGACCGCCGATCCGCTTGGTTTCCAGCGTCGGTTTGAGCTCGCGCGGATCGACATGGTCATACTCGATGGCATAGCCGGGCTGCAGCATGGTGGCACGCTCAAGGCCGGGAACGGTCTTTAGAATATCAAGCTGAACGTCCTCGGGGAGCGAGGTCGAAATACCGTTCGGGTAGACAGTGTCGTCGTCCAGCCCTTCCGGCTCCAGAAAAATCTGGTGACCCTCGCGGTCGCCGAACTTGACGATCTTGTCCTCGATGGACGGGCAGTAGCGCGGCCCTACCCCCTCGATCGAGCCGGAATACATGGCGGACCGGCCGAGATTAGCGCGGATCAGATCATGTGTCGCCGCCGTCGTACGCGTGATGCCGCAATGGATCTGCGGGTTGTCGATGCGGTCGGTTAACAGCGAGAACGGCACCGGCTCGTCATCCGCCGCCTGGCTTTCCAGCGACGCCCAATCGATGGTCCGGCCATCCAGCCGCGGCGGCGTGCCGGTCTTCAGCCGTCCGAGCTTGAAGCCGGCACGGCTCATCGTCGCCGACAGGCCAAGGCTGGCCTGCTCGTTCATGCGGCCGGCAACGATCTTTTTCTCGCCGATATGGATCAGCCCGCGCAGGAAAGTGCCGGTCGTCAGCACCACGGCGCCGCAGGCAAGCCGGCGGCCATCCGCCAGCAGCACCGCCGCTATGCGGCCATTGTCGATTTCGAAATCCAAAACTTCGCCCTCGACCATGTCGAGGCCTGCCTGCTCGCGAATCGCCGCCTGCATGGCGAGCCGGTACAGCTTCCGGTCCGCCTGCGTCCGTGGCCCGCGCACCGCCGGTCCCTTGCGGCGGTTGAGCAGGCGGAACTGGATGCCGGCCGCATCGGCAACGCGCCCCATCAGCCCGTCCATGGCGTCGATCTCGCGAACCAGATGCCCCTTGCCGAGCCCGCCGATCGCCGGGTTGCAGGACATGACGCCGATCGTATCGAAGCGCAGCGTCACCAGCGCGGTTCTCGCGCCGGCGCGCGCGGCAGCGCTGGCCGCCTCGCAACCAGCATGGCCGCCGCCCACCACAACCACATCATAGTGATCGGTCATTTCAGAATCCCGAATTCAAGTGGGCCGACACATGTCGCCGAGAGCCTACGCTGTCAAGGACGCTCAGTGAATCGTTTGACGTGAAACAATGCAACTGGTGCGTTTTGGCAGCGAGATTGGCGGGCGGCAACCAAAGTTCATCGCGGAGTAATCGCGAAGCTTTCGAGATTAGCCAAAGCATCCCCTCCCTTCGTCATCCTAGGGCGGAGCAGGAGCGAAGCGACGTCGCGAGACCCTAGGATCCATGCCGTTACCTCACGGCAGTGCTCCGTCGGGCTAGACAGAGCGGACGACGGCGTTACGAACGCAAGCATCATTCCAAGCCGCCGCATTCTTCGGTTCGCGTTCCGGCATGGATCCTAGGGTCTATGCTCCCGCTTCGCGTTCGCTCCGCCCTAGGATGACGAAGTGGTGGAGGCCTACGTTAATCGCAGACGTCGAGATTGGCGGCTGAGGGCTAGCCTCCCAACGCTCAACGTTTCACGTGAATCACCGAAGCCGGCCTGCCTGCAATGTTTCACGTGAGTCACTTGCCAATGCAGAACTGCGAGAAGATAACGTCGAGCATGTCCTCGACATCGACCGCTCCAACAATGCGGCCAAGCCTATCCGCTGCCAGCCGCAATTCCTCGGCTCGTAACTCCTGTCCGCGCTCGGTCCCTGTCACTGCTGCAAGCAAGTAGCGGTTCGTCTCATTGAGGAGTTCGACATGCCTGAGCCGCGACGGCAGGATATCGCCGGCCCGGCCGATCTGCGCTGCGGCGCGACGGCCGATCTCCCCCAGCAATTCCGACAGCCCGGTGCCGTCCCTGGTCGAGATTGCCACGTCGTAGCGCCTCGCAAGCGATTCATCTTGCAGCAAATCGACCTTCGTCCCGATCCTCAATGCCGGGACGCCGGCCGGTATTGCCCCGATCGGGACCGGCTCCACCATATCTTCCAGCACCAGCAACAAATCAGCAGTGCCGGCCTTGCTCCTCGCCCTTTCAATGCCGATGGCCTCGATCCTGCCGGGCGTCTCACGCAAGCCGGCGGTATCCGTCACTCTTACCCGCATCCCCTCCAGATCCAGAACCACTTCGAGCAGATCGCGGGTGGTGCCAGGTTCTTCGGTGACGATCGCCGCTTCGCGCCGGGCCAATGTGTTGAACAGACTTGACTTGCCGGCGTTCGGCGCGCCGAGGATGACGACCTCGAACCCGTCGCGGATGATTTCGGCCGCCCGGAACCCTTGAACATGACGTTCGATCTCGTCGATCATCGCGCCGACATCCGACCAGACCGCATCTGCAACGGAACCCGGCACATCGTCTTCGTCGGCAAAATCGATTTCCGCCTCGATCATCGCCCGCACATGGATGAGCCTCCGGCGCCAACTGAGATAGAGCTCGCTCTGCACGCCTTCGGCATTCTGCACGGCAAAGCGCCTCTGCGCCTCGGTTTCGGCGTTGACGAGATCGGCCAGCGCCTCGGTCTCGACCAGATCGAGCTTGCCATTGAGAAAGGCGCGGCGGGTGAACTCGCCCGGTTCGGCATGCCTGACGCCGTCGAAGCCGGCGATCGTTTTCAGCATCTTCGCCACCACGGCGCGCCCGCCATGGACATGAAACTCGGCGATATCCTCACCGGTAAAGCTATTGGGCCCGGCGAAGAAAATAATCAGCCCGCTGTCGAGCACCGATCCGTCCGGCGCCCTGAATTTGCGATAGGCCGCAACCCGGTCCTTGACCATCGAACCGACAATCGTTTCGAGTACGAAACGACTTTGCGGGCCGGAAATACGGATCACGGCGACACCGGCGGGCAGGCGGCCGCTCGACAGGGCAACTATGGAATCACCTGAAATCATTTGCCGACCCAGCACAACCGCCCTAGCTTCGCTTATTCCTTGACAACTTGCCGAGTGCCCGACCGTGACATTGCCCGCGCAAAATCTGCTTGCCGACGAGGCCAGCCCGTATCTGCAGCAGCATAGCGGCAACCCGGTGCATTGGCGGCCATGGTCGCCGGCGTCGCTCGCCGAAGCAAAGGCGCTGGAGCGGCCGATCCTGCTCTCCGTCGGCTACGCCGCCTGCCATTGGTGCCATGTCATGGCGCACGAAAGCTTCGAAAACGACGACGTCGCCGCCGTCATGAACCGTCTCTTCGTCAATATCAAGGTCGATCGCGAGGAGCGGCCGGACATCGACCAGATCTATATGGCCGCACTGTCCTCGATGGGCGAACAGGGCGGATGGCCGCTGACCATGTTCCTGACGCCGGACGGAAAGCCTTTCTGGGGTGGCACCTATTTTCCGCGCGAAGCCCGTTACGGCCGCCCGGGCTTCGTCCAGGTGCTGGAGGCGGTCGACAAAGCATGGCGGGAGAAGAAAGAAAGCGTTAACCAAAGCGCCGACGGTCTGACCACGCATGTCGAGGTGCGGCTGGCGGGCACGCATGCCAAGGCCGTGCTCGAGCGCGACACGCTCGCGACGCTCGCCAATGGCATTGACGGCATGATCGACCGCGAGCTGGGCGGCCTGCGCGGCGCGCCCAAATTCCCCAATGCCCAGTTCATGCAGACGCTCTGGCTGTCCTGGCTGCGCGATGGCGCCACATCCCACCGCGACGCTGTCCTGCTCAGCCTTAAGAAGATGCTGGCGGGCGGTATCTATGACCATATCGGCGGCGGGCTGAGCCGCTATTCGACCGACGCCGAGTGGCTGGTGCCGCATTTCGAAAAAATGCTCTACGACAACGCGCAGCTCATCCGGCTGTGCAATTGGGCCTATGCCGCGACCGGCGATGAATTGTTCCGGGTACGAATCGAAGAGACGGTCGACTGGCTCTTGCGCGAGATGCACGTCAATGACGGTGCCTTCGCCGCCAGCCTCGACGCCGACAGCGAAGGCGAGGAGGGGCTGTTCTACACCTGGAGCAGGGATGAGATAGAAACCGCTCTCGGCGGCGAATCACCCTTGTTTTTCAAATACTTCACGCTTTCCAGCCCGCATGGCTGGGAAGGCAAGCCGATCATCCACCAGACCGAGGCCCAGCAAACGCAAAGCGTCAACGATCGCGATCGGCTCATCCCGCTGAAAGAAAAATTGCTGGCAGCCAGGGAGCAGCGCGTCAGACCCGGGCGTGACGGCAAAGTCCTGACCGACTGGAACGGCTTGGTGATCGCGGCTCTCGCCGAGACCGGGCGCGCCCTGAAACGGATTGACTGGATCGAGGCGGCGGAACAAGCCTTGGCCGCCATTGCCAGCGCTGCTCGAGACCGCCGCTTGCCGCATTCGATGCTTGGCGCGAAGAAGCTGTTTCCGGCGCTGTCGAGCGACTACGCCGCCATGGCCAACGCTGCGATCTCATTGTTCGAGGCCACCCGTACATCGAGCTATGCCGAGCTGGCCGGCCAATTCCTCGCGCAGCTCGATCAATGGCATCGCGATGAGAACAACACCGGCTACTATCTCACCGCGTCGGACAGCAGCGACGTGCCGATCCGTATCAGGGGCGATGTCGACGAGGCCATCCCGTCCGCCACCGGCCAGATCATCGACGTCATGGTCCGATTGTCCTCGCTTTCCGGCGATCTCGAATTGCAGGAAAAGACCTGGAAGATCGCCGAACACGCGGCCGGCCGTGCGTCGCATCAGGCCTATGGCCAGGCGGGTATCGTCAACGCCTGTGCCCTGGCGATCGAGCCGTTAAAACTGGTGCTGGTGGACAACCCGGAGAATCCCAGGCTTGTTCCGGTTGCGAATCGAAATCCGGACCCGCGCCGGATCGACACCATCGTGCCGGTCGGCTCGGCGACAAACCTGCCGACGCTGCCCGGCGGCGTTCTGCCACCAACCGAAAAGCCCGGCGCTTGGCTGTGCACCGGGCAGGTCTGCCTGCCGGTGATAACGAATGCTGAGGAGCTGGAGCGGCGGTTGCGTCGTCAGTAGGCGCAAAGGTGCGCAGAACCGGGAACGCTGGCGGGACAGCGCCCCCCTCTGTCCTGCCGGACATCACCCCCACTTGGGGGGAGATCGGCAGCTTCACCGACAGCGTCCCTTTTGCAAAGTTGGCGGTTGGCGAAATCAGTCATGAGGGCCAATCTCCCTCCTTGTGGGGGAGATGTCCGGCAGGACAGAGGGCTGCGCCTCAACCCCTTACGTGTTCATGGAATCGAAGAAATCCGCGTTGGTCTTGGTCTGCTTGAGCTTGTCGATCAGGAACTCGATGGCGTCGGTCGTTCCCATCGGCGCCAGGATGCGGCGGAGCACGAAGATCTTCTGCAGATCCTGGCGGGCGACCAGCAGGTCTTCCTTGCGGGTGCCGGACTTGAGGATGTCCATGGCCGGATAGATGCGCTTGTCCGCCACCTTGCGGTCGAGCACGATTTCCGAGTTGCCGGTGCCCTTGAACTCTTCGAAGATGACCTCGTCCATGCGGCTGCCGGTATCGATCAGCGCGGTGGCGATGATGGTCAGCGAGCCGCCTTCCTCGATGTTGCGGGCGGCACCGAAGAAGCGCTTCGGCCGCTGCAGCGCATTGGCGTCGACGCCGCCGGTCAGCACCTTGCCGGATGATGGCACCACAGTGTTGTAGGCGCGGCCGAGGCGGGTGATCGAATCCAGCAGGATGACGACGTCACGCCCGTGCTCGACCAGGCGCTTGGCCTTCTCGATCACCATTTCGGCGACTTGGACGTGGCGCACCGCCGGCTCGTCGAAGGTCGAGGAGACAACCTCGCCCTTCACCGAGCGCTGCATGTCCGTGACTTCTTCCGGCCGCTCGTCGATCAAGAGTACGATCAGGTAGCATTCAGGATGATTGGTGGTGATCGAATGGGCGATGTTCTGCAATAGCACCGTCTTGCCGGTGCGCGGCTGCGCCACGATCAGGGCGCGCTGGCCTTTACCGAGCGGCGCCACCAGGTCGATGACGCGCGCCGAGATATCTTTCGAGGTCGGAACGTCCATTTCCATCTTCAGCCGCGAGGTCGGATAAAGCGGCGTCAGATTGTCGAAATGGATCTTGTGGCGGATCTTTTCAGGGTCGTCGAAATTGATCGTGTTGACCTTGAGCAGCGCGAAATAGCGCTCGCCCTCTTTCGGGCTGCGGATTGGGCCTTCGACGGTATCGCCGGTCTTCAGCGAAAACCGGCGGATCTGCGACGGCGAAATATAGATATCGTCCGGACCCGGCAGGTAATTGGCATTAGCCGAGCGCAGGAAACCGAAACCGTCCTGCAGCACTTCGACCACGCCGTCACCGATGATCTCGATATCCTGCGTCGCCAGCCGCTTCAGGATCGCGAACATCAGCTCCTGCTTGCGCATCACGCTGGCGTTCTCGACCTCGAGCGATTCGGCATAAGCGATCAGCTCTGGCGGTTTCTTGTTCTTGAACTCTGTGAGTTTCATTTCTTGCATCATTAGACGGACTCTGAGTGAGTAAGCATTGGGAAAATATCGGCGGGATGCGACAAATGCCGGGCGCGGCCGAAGCGATGAATGGGGCGGCGCATGACGGGAAGGAAGACCCGTCTTTTATCGTCGGTCGAGTGAAAGAGCAAGCCGCCTTTTGTCAGGCCAATCGCTTCAGGTTTGCGCTGCCCCTCACCTGCCTGCCGGCATCCTCTCCCCGTATGGTGACGGGAAGAGGGACACTCTCATTGATGGTTTCGCCAATCACCAGCGTTGCAGAATGTCCGCCAAGGTTGTCGACAGTCCCTTCTCCCCGTCTCTATACGGGGAGAAGTGCCCGGCAGGGCGATGAGGGGCGGCGCCGACTTCGACAACTGGGCGCCCTTAGCACGAATTGGACAGATCGATTGCCCTGGCCTTTGCGGCCGCACGAAGCGTCAAAACGGCTTCACGATAACCAGCACGACGATGACGATCATCAGCAATGTGGGGACCTCGTTGACGATCCGCCAGTGCTTCGCGGGCTTTTCGTTGCGATCCTCGGCGAATTTGCGGACCGCGCCGGCCAGATAGCCATGAACGGCGGAGAGCCCGAGCACCGCGGCGATCTTGGCATGCAGCCAGCCGCCCTGAAAACCGAAGCCCTTCCAGGCCAGCCAGAGGCCGAATACCCAGGTGATGACCATGGCCGGATTGATGATGCCGCGCAGCAGGCGGCGCTCCATCACCTTGAACGTTTCCGACTGGCCGGAGCCTTTCTCCGCATCGGCATGATAGACCAGCAGCCGCGGCAGATAGAGCATGCCCGCCATCCAGGAGATGACGGCGATGACATGGATTGCCTTTGCCCAGGGGTAGAAATCATCCGGCCCGAACAGGAACAGAAGTCCGGCCAGGACGAGGAAGATGACGATGGCGATCGCTGCTCGACGCATCGCGCCCGCCCCGCTGTTACCTGCGCTCCCGGTCGTATTCGTGTCGGTCATCGACGTGCCCGCACCAGTTTCACCATCGCCTCGACATGCGCGATCGGCGTCTCCGGCGTGATGCCGTGGCCGAGATTGAAGATCAGCGGCCCATCGCCCAGCGCTTTCAGGATCGCCTCGACGCCGTCGGTAAGCGCCTTGCCGCCAGCCACCAGCCGCAACGGATCGAGATTGCCCTGTACGGCGCCACCGCGCTGCAGTTCCTTTGCTGTCGTCAGCGGCACGGTCCAGTCGAGCCCCAGCCCCATCACGCCGGTTTGCTGGCGATAGCGCTGGTAGTGGGCGCCGGCGCCCTTGGGAAAACCGATGATCGGAATGTAGGGGTGCACGGCCCGCACCCGCCTTACGATCTCGGCTATCGGCCTGACGCAGAAGGCCTCGAACGAAACTTCGTCGAGCACGCCGGACCACGAGTCAAAAATCTGCACCACATCGGCGCCGGCTTCGATCTGGCGGATCAGATAGGCGGCCGAGTGATCGGCAAGCACGTTCAGCAACTGCAAGAAAGCCGCCGGCTCGCGATAGGCGAACAGCCGCGCCGGCGCCTGGTCTGAGGTGCCGTGGCCGGCGATCATATAGGTCGCCACCGTCCAAGGCGCGCCGCAGAAGCCGATCAGCGTCGTTTCATTAGGCAGTTTTGCCCGCAGCCGTCTGACCGTCTCATAGACTGGTTCGAGATTCACGTGAAACGTTTCGCCGTCGAGAGCCGCAATCTCCGTTGCCGAGATCGGCGTTAACAGCGGCCCGCGTCCCTCCTCGAAGCGCACGTCGCGCCCCAGCGCATGCGGCACGACAAGGATATCGGAAAACAGGATCGATGCATCGAAGCCGAAGCGCTCGATCGGCTGCAGCGTCACCTCCACGGCAAGATCGGGATCGTAGCAAAGATCGAGGAACGATCCGGCCCGCCTGCGTGTCTCCCGATATTCCGGCAGATAGCGGCCGGCCTGGCGCATCATCCAGAGCGGCGGCGGAGACACCGCTTCGCCCTTCAGCACGTCCAGCATGATCCGGTTTTCGGACATTAAACGGTCGCCTCTCCAGGCTTCTCTATAATTAAATATTCTATTTCTAGGAATCTTATGATTCTAAGAGTCTGTTGGTATCGGTGGTTGTCTCCTGTCCCGCTTTGCCCCGGAAAAGGCCAGCCAGCATATTGTCGCGTGCTTCTTCTGCCGGATAGGAGGACTTTGGGGACAGTTGGAAATTTCCGACTAAAGTCAATGCGTTGCCGCCCGCGCAAAGAAAATGGGCCTGTGGATGGGCCTGGGTCAAAAAAACCCGTCCCCGGACTTGTCCCCAGGCGCCCGACGAAGCCGACAGCGCATCGAATTGTGGACAAACTGGCATCTGATACAGTCGCCCGAACCGGCGGATATTTCCGGCCGACCTTATCCACATCGGCCCACAGCTTGGAACGTAACCCTGTGAACAAACCCCAGAGCTTCTTTCACCTTCACCTGATTTCCGATGCCACCGGTGAAACGCTGCTGGCGGCCGGCCGCGCGGCTTCGGCGCAATATAAGGATGCGCGCGCCATCGAGCATATCTACCCGCTCATCCGCACCGAAAAGCAGGTGACGAAAGTGTTCGAGGACATCGAGGAGGAGCCGGGCATCATCCTCTATACGGTCGTCGACCAGAAGCTCGCCCGCGGCATCGACGAACGCTGCGCCGCCATGGGCCTGCCTTGCGTCTCAGTGCTGGAACCGGTGCTGACCGTGTTCCAGTCCTATCTCGGCACGCCGGCCGGCCGCCGCGTCGGCGCCCAGCATGTCCTCGACGCCGAATACTTTCGCCGCATCGACGCGCTCAACTTCACCATGGAGCATGATGACGGCCAGCTGCCGGCCAATATGGACGATGCCGACATCGTGCTCGTCGGCATTTCGCGCACCTCGAAGACGCCAACCAGCATCTATTTGGCCAATCGCGGCATCAAGACCGCCAACATCCCCATCGTGCTCGGCGTGCCGGTGCCGGAAAGCCTGGTCAACGCCAAAAGGCCGCTGATCGTCGGGCTGATTGCCACCGCAGAACGCATCTCGCAGGTTCGCCAGAACCGCATCCTCGGCAATACCAGCGCCTACGAGCCTACCGACTATGTCGACCGCGCCGCGATCGCCGAGGAACTCGCCTACGCCCGCCAGATCTGCACGCGGCATGGCTGGCCGATGATCGACGTCAGCCGCCGCTCGATCGAGGAGACGGCGGCGGCCATCGTTGCCCTGAGAGGGAAGTCGAGATAGATGAGCGAAGAGTGAGGTTGCCGTTCTTCTTGGCGGAAGTCGGCGCCGCCCCTCACCTGCCTGCCGGCATCCTCTCCCCGTACAGTGACGGGGAGAGGGGCGCTGTCATCGATGGTTTCGCCAATCGCCGGCGTGGCCGGAAGGAGCGCCTGAGCAGAAGCTGCCGTTTCTCCCCGTCTCTATACGGGGAGAAATGTCCGGCAGGACAATGAGGGGCGGCGTCACCGTTGCAGATTAAAGTCCATACTCCAACCGCGCCTGTATCTGCGCCCGAGTGTTAAATGACCGAAAAAATCATCCTTGCCTCGGGCAGCCCGTTCCGCAAGGCACTGCTTGTCAATGCCGGCGTGGCGGTCGAGGCGGTTCCGGCGGAAGTCGACGAGCGCGCGCTCGAAGCACCTTTGCAGGGCAGCGGTATCTCGCCGGAGGATGTTGCCCTGGTGCTAGCCGAGGCCAAGGCCACCGAAGTCAGCGAGCGAAAGCCCGGCGCCCTGGTGCTCGGCTGCGACCAGACGCTGTCGCTCGGCGACGAAGTGTTCCACAAGCCGGCCGACATGGAAGCCGCGCGCCGCCATCTTTTGGCGCTGTCGGGAAAGACCCATCAGCTCAACAGCGCCGTGGTGCTGGCCCGCAACAGTGCGGTTCTGTGGCGCCATGTCGGCATCGCCAGCCTGACCATGCGAAAGCTCGATCCGGCCTTCATCGGCCGCCATCTGGCGCGGGTCGGCGCCAAGGCGCTGTCCAGCGTCGGCGCCTACCAGATCGAAGGCGAGGGCATCCAGCTGTTCGAAAGAATAGAAGGCGACTATTTCACCATCGTCGGCCTGCCGCTTCTGCCCGTTCTGGCCAAGCTGCGTGACCTCGGAGCCATCGATGGCTGAGGCCGAAAAAAAGGCCTTCGTCACCGGCCACCCGGTCGCGCATTCCCGGTCGCCCAAGATCCACTCCTATTGGCTGGCGAAATACGGTATCAACGGCAGCTACCGGGCGATCGACGTCGCGCCGCAGGCGTTTTCCGAATTCGTAAAAACGCTCGAGGCGAATGATTACCGTGGCGGCAACGTCACCATCCCGCACAAGGAGGCCGCCTTCGCGCTGGCGACGCACCGCGAC
The DNA here is from genome assembly GCF_055811555.1 of Mesorhizobium sp. WSM4813. NCBI lineage: Bacteria > Pseudomonadati > Pseudomonadota > Alphaproteobacteria > Hyphomicrobiales > Phyllobacteriaceae > Mesorhizobium > Mesorhizobium sp. WSM4813. The sequence continues at coordinate 11,758 of NZ_JBVVQU010000068.1, read as the reverse complement.
GATGCGGCCGAACAAATCGGCGCCGTCAACACGCTGTGGTTCGAAGGGCGAAATTTGTGGGGCGGCAACACCGACGCCCATGGCTTTGCCGCCAATCTCGACGAGCATGCGCCGGGCTGGGCAGACAATGGCCCGGCCGTGGTGCTCGGCTCCGGCGGCGCCTCCCGCGCGGTCATCCATGCGCTGATTGAGCGCGGCATCAGTGACATCCGCATCGTCAACCGGACGCTGGCCCGCGCCGAGGAGCTGCGCCACCGCTTCGGCGCCGGGGTCTCGGCCCACGGCACGGCCGCGACCGGCGAGCTGCTTGCCGATGCCGGCCTGCTGGTCAACACGTCAGCGCTCGGCATGCATGGCAATGAAGGCCTGTCCGCCGATCCGGCCAGTCTGCCGGACCACGCCATCGTCACCGACATTGTCTATGTGCCGCTGGAAACGCCGTTGCTGGCCGCAGCCAAAGCGCGGGGCCTGAAGACCGTCGACGGGCTCGGCATGCTTTTGCACCAGGCGGTGCCCGGCTTCGAGCGCTGGTTCGGCATCAGGCCTGAGGTCACTGCCGAATTGCGGCAGATGATCGTCGCCGATCTTGGCGCCCAAGCAATGACCAGGGAATGAAAGGCATGATCGTGCTGGGTCTCACCGGATCGATCGGCATGGGCAAGTCGACCACGGCGAAGATGTTTGCCGATGCCGGCGTGCCCGTCCACGATTCGGACGAGGCGGTGCATCGCCTCTACGCCGGCAAGGCGGCTCCGCTGGTCGAGGCGGCGTTTCCCGGAACCACCAGATCCGGCGCGGTCGATCGCACCAAGCTGGCCGAGCGGGTGCTCGGTGATGCAGCCGCGCTGAAGCGGCTGGAAGCGATCATCCACCCGCTGGTCCGCGCCGACGCCGACGCCTTCCTAGCCAAGCGGCGCGCCGGCGGCGCGCCGCTTGTCGTTCTCGACATCCCGCTGCTGTTCGAAACCGGCGGCCGTGACCGCGTCGACAAGGTCGTGGTCGTCACCGCGTCGGCCGAAATCCAGCGCGCCCGGGTGCTGGCGAGGCCGGGTATGAGCGAAGAGAAATTGGCGTCGATCCTGGCCAGGCAGGTTCCCGACGCGGAAAAGCGCAAGCGCGCCGATTTCATCATCGACACCGGACAAGGTTTTGATGCGGCGCGCGCGGCGGTCAATGCGATCGTCGCCGAACTAGCCGGGGATAAGGCCGGCAAGCCTGCTTAACGGCGCTTGCATCCGGCGTAATATGTTGCCAATTTGTTCCCATCATGATTCGGCTGGAATAACGCCCGGAACCAACGGACTGATTCGATGCGCGAGATCATCTTCGATACGGAAACCACCGGTCTCGATTTCCGTGATGACCGCGTCATCGAGCTTGGCTGCATCGAGCTGGTCAATCGGTTCCCGACCGGCCGCACCTTCCACCATTACATCAATCCGCAGGGACGACCGATTCATGCCGAGGCGCAGGCCGTTCATGGCATCAGCGCCGCCGACCTCATGGGAAAGCCGACCTTCAGCGACATCGCCGAGGAGTTTCTTGCCTTCATCGACGGCGCCAAGCTGGTCGCCCACAATGCCACTTTCGATATCGCTTTCCTCAATGTCGAATTCGGCCGGCTTGGCCACCCGCTCGTTGACCCCGGACTTGTCGTCGACACGCTGGCGCTGGCGCGCCGCAAGCATCCGATGGGTCCCAATTCGCTGGACGCGCTGTGCCGGCGCTACGGCATCGACAATGCCCGTCGCACCAAGCACGGCGCGCTGCTCGATTCGGAATTGCTGGCCGAAGTCTATATCGAGCTCATCGGCGGCAAGCAGGCGGCGCTCATCCTCGACAGCGCCACGGCGCCGGCCGGCGGCAGGAGAAATGTCGACGACATCGACATCAGCATCGGCGCGCGGCCGATAGCGCTGCCGTCTCGTCTGACCGAGGCAGAACGCACCGCGCACGCGAGCATGGTCGGCACATTAGGCGAAAAGGCGCTCTGGCTGCGCGTCGCCCCGGAAGCGAGTTCCGCGGCATAGCGATTTTTGGCAAGTGCGGATGGCGATCGCCTTCCAACCTGTAGGATCGAGGAGCTCGTCTCAAAACAAAAAACCCGGCGCGAGGCCGGGTTTTTCATACCTCACCGAGCAACTGCCTCAGCTCACCTTGACCTTGCTGGCGGCCTGGTCCTCGGCCAGCTTCTGCTGGAACATCTGCGCGAAATCGATCGGATCGAGCATCAGCGGCGGGAAGCCGCCATTGCGCGTCGCTTCGGCGATGATCTGCCTGGCGAACGGGAACAGCAGCCGCGGGCATTCGATGAACAGCAGCGGCAGCATGTGCTCCTGCGGGAAGCCGCTGATGGCGAACACGCCGCCATAGACCAGCTCGACGTTGAACAGCACTTCCTTATCGAAGGACGCCTTGGCGTTCAGCGTCAGATTGACGTCGAACTGCTTGTCCGAAAGCGGGTTGGCGTTGACATTGACGTTGATGGCGATGCCGGGAGCCTTGTCGCGGCCGCGCAGCGAGTTCGGCGCGCCCGGGCTTTCGAAGGAAAGGTCCTTCACATATTGGGCAAGCACGTTGAGCGAAGGCTGCGTCGCGTCGCCGTTGCCGCTGGCCGCGCCGGTCGGCGCGTCGTCTTTGCTGGCCATAAGCCTTTGTCCTTTTGCCTGGGCAGCGTTGCTGACCGGATTGAAATCGGGCGTTCGCTACCATGGTCGGCATGACAAAACAAGGTTTCCCGACCTACTCGTCCCTGAGGCGTTTGCCGACGTACTCGTCCTCTAGGCGACCTACTCGTCCTCTAGGCGACCTAGTCGTCCTTGAGGCGGCGCCAGGGGGAATTGTGATCCGGCCCGTGATCGTCGCCGCGAGAATAGTCGCTGTCGTCGAGGTCGATGGTCTTGTCGCGTCGCCGGGCCCGGAATCCGCCGGTGCCGAAACTGGTGGCCAGCACGATGCGGCCTTTCAACAGGCGCCAGGCGAGGTCGCGGACCGGCGGCAGGAACAGCAGAATGCCGAAAACGTCGGTGATGAAGCCGGGAATGATGAGCAGGATCGCCGCCAGCACGATCATGGCGCCATGCGCGAGCTGACGGCTTGGATCACGTCCGGCGTCCATTTCGGCACGGACCCGGGTCATGACGCCGAAACCCTGGTATCGCAACAACAGCGCGCCGGCGATGCTCGAAGCCAGCACCAGGCCGACCGTCGCCAGCGCGCCGACCTGGCGGCCGACAACGACGAAACCGGCGATCTCCAGCAGCGGAAGCGCGAGGAGGAACAGGGGAAGCAGCGAAATGCGCAAATCTTGACCGATCGTTACCGTGTTTTGCCAGCCGGCGGGCAATCGCCGCTGGCACTGGACCTTTTAGATAGGTATGGCTGCCTTTAATTTGAATGATTGCAGCTTGCGTTCTATATGCTTTGGATGTTGAACGCTATGCGACCGCAGCCATTGCCTGGCCGGGCGGTCCGGCCGGAGTAGGGATTGATTGGCGGAAGATATGGGATTCTTCGACTTCGGCACGATTTTCTTTCTGGTTGCGGCGGTTGTGATCTTTTTCCAGCTGCGCAATGTGCTCGGCCGCCGTACCGGCAGCGAACGCCCGCCCTTCGATCCCTATACGGCGGGCCGGACGCGCGACGACGCCCAGAAACCCGAGAATGTGGTCTCGCTGCCGCGCAAGCGAGCGCCGGGAGAGCCGGCAATCGACGCCTATGCGGCGATCGACGCCTTCGCCAAGCCTGACACCGATCTCAACAAGGGCCTGCGCACGATCAAGGACAATGACCCGTCATTCGACCCGAAGACCTTCGTCGACGGCGCCAAGATGGCCTATGAGATGATCGTCATGGCCTATGCGGATGGCGACCGCAAGACGCTGAAGAACCTGTTGTCGCGCGAGGTCTATGACGGGTTTGTCGCGGCCATCGGCGACCGCGAGGCAAAATCGGAAAAGATCCAGTCCTCCTTCGTCGGCATCGACAAGGCCGACATCGTTTCCGCCGAGATGAAGGGCAGCGAGGCGCATATCACGCTGCGCATCGTCAGCGAGCTGATTTCGGCGACGCGCGACAAGGCCGGCGCCGTCATCGACGGCGATCCCGAGACCGTTGCCGAGGTCAAGGATGTCTGGACTTTCGCCCGCGATACCCGCTCGCGCGACCCGAACTGGAAGCTCGTCGCCACCGAAGAAGAAGACTGAGCCCGGACCACGGCGAGGCTCCGGTGTCGCTTTCTCAGGCGTTCAGCGAAAAATCCTTTGACGATCTGCCCGGTTGGGACGAGGACGACCATCTGGCTGCGTTCGCGGCTTTCCGGCGCTCGGCCTTTCATGTCCTGACAAAACCCTATCGCTCCGGCGGGCTCGGCGTCGACTTCAAGGCCTTCACAGAAGCCTACGCTGCAGCCCGCACCGTTTCGCCAACCGACCGGCGCCAAGCCCGCGCTTTCTTCGAGCGTCATTTCATTCCGGCGCACATAAGGGCCGAAAACGACGGCGCCGGCCTCGTCACCGGCTTCTATGAACCAGTGGTCGACGCCTCGCCGGTGCGAACCGAACGATTTACGGTGCCGCTGCTGTCGCGTCCGGCCGATCTCGTCGACATCGACGACGCCAACCGGCCGCCCGGCATGGATCCCTATCTCGCCTTCGGCCGCGCCACGCCGAACGGACCGGTCGAGTATTTCGACCGCGGCAAGATCGAGCGCGGCGCGTTCATCGGCAACGATTTGGAAATCGCCTGGCTAGCCGATAAGGTCGACGCCTTCTTCATCCACGTACAGGGTTCTGCGCGGCTTGCTATGACCGACGGTCGGCTTTGCCGCGTCACCTATGCCGCCAAATCCGGCCAACGCTTTACCGGACCGGGCAAGATCCTGAGTGAGCTAGGCGAAATCCCGCTCGAAGCGGTGACCATGCAGTCGATCCGCGCCTGGTTCAAAGCGCATCCGGAGCGCATCGACGAGATCCTGTGGCGCAACCGCTCTTATATTTTCTTCCGCGGGACTTCCGCCAGCGAGGCGGGGGTCGACGATCCGGAACTCGGGCCGATCGCTGCCGCAAAAGTGCCGCTGACGCCGGGCCGCTCCGTCGCTGTCGACCGTCTGCTGCATACATTCGGCACGCCGTTTTACATCGATGGGCCGTCGCTGACCGCTTTCGACGACAAGCCGTTCCGGCGGCTGATGATTGCGCAAGATACCGGCTCGGCCATCACCGGGCCAGCCCGCGGCGACCTGTTCGCCGGAACGGGAGATGCGGCCGGCGAGATCGCCGGCGTTGTCCGCAACCCTGCCGATTTCTACGCGCTGATACCGCGCTCGCTTGCACCGGGAGCGGGGCGATGACCCGGCGCATCGACAGGCTGAGCGAGGACGATCGGGTCCTGTGGAACCTGGTGGCGCGCACCGCCAAGCCGCTGAAGGGCAAGTCCGCCATCGGCATCCCGGATATCGGCCCGGAGATCAGTGATGACACGAAGCCACCGCCGCGTGTCCAGGCCATGGCTCCGGCTGCTGCGGCGAAAGCCAAGACGCAGCATGTTTCGCATGCGCTCGACGAACCGACGCTGGAAAAACTGTCGAAGGGCCGGTTGCCGATCGAAGGCCGCGTCGACCTGCATGGCCTGAGCCAGGACGAAGCCTATTCGCTGCTGTTTTCCTTCCTGCACCGGGCGCATGCCGGCGGCATCCGTTACGTCCTGGTCATCACCGGCAAAGGCTCGTCGTCGGGCGGCGACGGCATCTTGCGGCGCGCCGTGCCAGCCTGGCTGTCGACACCCGCATTCAGGCCGCTCGTCTCCAGCCACGATCACGCCGCCCGCAACCATGGCGGCTCGGGCGCGCTCTATGTCCGCCTGCGGCGCGCGCGCGGATGACCCCGTTCGGCGAAAAGCTTCGCGCCCTGCGAAGCGAACGCGGCGTCAGTCAGAAGGCGATGGCCGCGGCGATCGGCGTCAGCGCCGCCTATCTGTCGGCGCTGGAGCATGGCCGCCGCGGCGCGCCGACCTGGACGCTGATCCAGAAGATCATCGGTTACTTCAATGTCATATGGGACGATGCCGAAGAACTCGCGCGGCTGGCCGAGACCTCGCATCCACGGGTAAAGCTCGACACGTCAGGCCTCAGCCCCGCCGCCACCGAGCTCGCCAATGTTCTGGCCGAAAACATCGAAAAACTCGACGAAGCGGAGCTTCGCCGCATCACCGTATCGATCCGCGCCGCGTTGAAGCAGCCAAAGTGACGGCCTGCTACTGAACCGCGCCGACCAGAACCGGCTGGCCATCACGGATCGAGACCCAGCGGCCGGTATTGTCGACCGCCTGCCGCTTGAGGAAGCGGTAGCCGGTCCGGTCCCATGAGCGGACCTTTCCGTCCAGATTGTCGAGGATGTAGTCGCCCTTGCTTGTGCGCACCGTCAGCACAGCATGGCCTTCGCCGTCCGGCTTGCGCACGACGGTCATCAGAAGATTGGCGAACGAGATACCCAAGCGGTTCAATTCGCGGCGCTTTTCCAGGACATAGTCCTCACAGTCGCCAACGCCCTTGACGGGATAGGCCCAGACCTCGTCCCTGCCGTAGATGTCGATGTCGCTTATCGGCTTGACGGCGGTGTTGACCCTGGCGTTGACGCTGAGGATCTTGCGCCAGAGCGCACCGCTCATGGTGGCCGGGGCGAGATTGCCCGGGTGGATCGAGCATTCGGCCGGACTGGTCTTGCAGAAATCGTAGTGGCCGATCGGCTGCGATGTCGGCCCGCCGGTTGCCATTGGTCCGGCCGCCGATGCCGTCGTCGACCAGCCTGCCGCGAGTGCCAGCCCAAACAGTGCGCACACGCGTAGCGTTCTCGCCAGTGGTGAGGAAATCATTGTCCCCCTCGTCCCTTGTTGTTAACGAAAGGTTAAGGGCGATCTACAGTCCCTGTCAATTATACCAACGGCCAGTTTTGCGACATGGTTACCCGCGCGGCCGAAACAGCGGCTATTGTGCAACAGATCGACTGAGCGGGGCTGCCCATCCGGGATTCACAAGGCTACATCTTTACTTTCTGGCGGTGCGAACCAGCTTCGGCTTCGCCGCAACGCGGGTCTGGCGGCCATAGCTGGTGATGAAGTCGACGATGCGCGGCACGATTTCGGAGCGGAAGCGCGAGCCGTTGAAGACGCCGTAATGGCCGACCGCCGGCTGCACGTAGTGAGCGTGCCTGTCCGCGGGGATGTTGATGCAGAGGTCGTGCGCGGCCTGGGTCTGGCCGAGGCCGGAAATGTCGTCGTTCTCGCCCTCGACCGTGAACAGGGCGACATTACGGATATCGGAGGGATCGATGGCGACGCCGCGATGCGTCATTTCGCCCTTGGGCAAAGCATGGCGGACAAACACGGTGTCGACCGTCTGCAGGTAGAACTCCGCCGTCAGATCCATCACCGCCAAATATTCATCGTAGAAGTCGCGGTGCTTCTCGGCATTGTCGCCATCATGCTTCACCAGATGCATGAAGAAGTCCTTGTGGGCGATGATGTGGCGGTCGAGATTCATGCTCATGAAGCCCGAAAGCTGCAGGAAGCCGGGATAGACCTCACGGCCGAAGCCGGGCACCGGCCACGGCGCCTGCATGATGACGTTGTCGCGGAACCAATCGATGCCCTTTTCCTCGGCCAGAAGGTTGACCGCGGTCGGATTGCGGCGGGTATCGATCGGCCCGCCCATCAGCGTCATTGTCGAGGGAACGAACGGGTCGCCGCGCGTTTCCATCAGCGCCACCGCCGCCAGCACCGGCACCGATGGCTGGCATACCGCCATGACGTGGGTGTCGGGTCCCAGCGCATGCAGAATGTCGACGATGTAGTCGATGTAGTCGTCGAGATCGAAACTGCCATCCGCCAGCGGCACCGTGCGGGCGTCGACCCAGTCGGTGATGTGCACGTCGGCATGGGGCAGCATCGCCTCGACCGTGCCGCGCAGCAGCGTTGCATAGTGGCCGGACATCGGCGCCACGATCAGCAGCTTCGGGTCGGGCCGGCGGCCGGCGGGAACGGCCCGCTCGAAACGGAGGAGATTGCAGAACGGCCGCGACCACACCGTCTTTTCGGTGACATCGACGCTTTTCCAGTCGACCACCGTCTTGGTCAGGCCAAATTGCGGCTTGCTGTAGCGGCGCGTCGTGCGCTCGAACAATTCGGCCGTTGCCGCGATCGAGCGGCCCCAGGACGTATGCGTGAATGGATTGAGCGGATTGGTGTAGAACATCCGCACCGCATCGGCATAGAGCCGGGCCGGTTGCACGGCGGCGTGGTTCAATTCGTAGAACTGGTAGAACATTGAGAACCCCGCTGCTGCGACCGAAGGGACGACAGCAGTGCCGAGCCTTGAATCTCTCGCGCGGAGGTTAACAACAAACTGCTGCGATGCAATACGTCAAGTGCCGTGATTTATGCTGATACTTTCGTCTAAGCTGTTGAAAACCGGCTTGAACGGCGGCAGCCGGCTTTTTGTGCGGTTGCGAAGGCGAAACGAGGCAGCTCTGGCCGGACACTACAAGCATCACACGCGGTCGGTGCACACGGAAGTATGGCCCGAACTGATGAAGCCGAGCCGCCTGGCGGCGCCCTTCGACAGGTCGATCACGCGCCCCTTGATGAACGGGCCGCGGTCGTTGATGCGCACGACGACGCTGCGGCCGTTGTTGCGGTTGGTGACCTTCAGCTTGGTACCAAAAGGCAAGGTGCGGTGCGCGGCGGTCAGCGCCGACGGGTTCATCCGCTCGCCGGAAGCAGTCTTCGAGTACAGCGCGTACCAGGAGGCGCGGCCGCATTGCGCGGCGGCAGGGGAGGTGGATGCGCCGACCAACAGGCCAGCCGCGATCGTCACCGCGACAAGCGCGGTCTGGTGGGGTTTCTTCATCTGTGGCTCCGTTTGACAGGCCCCGGCCGTTACGGATCGAATGTGGCAGGAAATGCGGCAGTCATCTGGCGGTTCCATGACTACAGTACACGTTTGGAGTCGGCGGGAAACAGTCTGTCAGGGAGTGTTGGAACCGCGACGATGTATGTCTGGTGGTCTTCGAACCAGCACCGGGGTGTTTCCGCCATGACCTGGGCTTACTATGCAAGTAGATGTGAGGGCGATCGGGTCGCTTCCTTTCGCTTTGTCGTCGCGGTCATGGCTGAATTGACGATCGACTTGGGAAGGAAATTTCGGCGATGAGATTTATCAAAAATCTGCTGGCGTTGATTGTGCTCGCCATCGGCGCGCTCTGGTCGCTGCAAGGCGTCGGCCTCGTCGGCGGCAGCTTCATGACCGGCCAGCCGCAATGGCTCTATATCGGTATCATCACTGCGCTGGTCGGCCTGGGCGGCCTGGTGTGGGCGAACCGTTCGCGCCCCTGACACTCGAACCACCTCAGGACTTGGCGGCGTTTCGGTCGACCGGCGAAAGCGCGCCCCACAAGCATTTCCTGTTTTGCGCCCACCGTAGGCAAATCAATGCTGCGGATGGCCGACGATTTGAAAACGGATCCCTGTATCCGGGGTAAGTATAGTAGTCTTATAGACATTGCGGGAATGGAGAGGGGGTGAGCGATGTCCATATCGCGGCGATCGCCCGCAGCATGAATGTGGCGGATCCCTCGCATCTCCGAGGGAAAGAGGTCCGGCAAGTGGGCGCTGCGGCTTGAAAACGAAGCAAAATCAACGGTGCCCGGCTTGTACATCAATTCACTAGAATTTATGTGTGCCATACAGGCTTGGACGCGGTTGGGGGCGCATGCCAGGCGTTTCGCAACCGGTGGCCTTGCGCCGTCGCACGACAGAGAAATGTTCGGTCTATGCTCACGAAGAAGGGCAAGTACGGCCTCAAGGCGCTCGTACACCTCGCGGGGCTGCCGGTTGGACAGCTCGCCTTCGTTGGCGACATCGCCACCGGCAATAACATCCCGAAGAAGTTTCTCGATGCCATCCTGGTCGAACTGCGCAATGCCGGTTTCGTCCAGAGCCGCAAGGGCAAAGAGGGCGGCTATCGCTTGGCGCGGCCGGCGGATGAAATCAAGATCGGCCATGTCGTGCGCGTGCTTGAAGGGCCGCTTGCCCCCATTCCCTGCGCCAGCCGCACCCGGTATCAGCGCTGTGAAGACTGCAACGAGGCGACATGTCAAGTTCGACACCTGATGCTCGAGGTCCGGCAAGCGATCGCCGAGGTGCTGGATCAGCGCAGCCTCGCCGAGATGCGCGATATCGCCGGCGACGACCTTTCGGCTGCGTTGAAAATCCAGGCCTGAGCCGGAACCGACGGGTCCTAAGGCAATTGGTGCGCGCATGACCGGCCGCGCAAATTCGATTGTCCCAAATTCGATCGTTATCGTCGGCGGCGGCGCCAGCGGCGTCGTCCTTGCCGCGCATCTGTTGAAATCGCCCAATCCCGATCTCCGCGTCACGCTGATCGAAAAGCGTCCGCATTTCGGCCAGGGCATCGCTTATTCCACGCTGCTGTCGGCGCATGTGTTGAATGTCAGCGCGGCCGGCATGAGCGCCTATGCCGACGATCCCGGCAATTTCTGGCGCTGGCTGCTTGAACGCCGCTTGACAACCGCAGAGCAGGCGCCGGTCTACGCGCCGCGCAGCGTCTATGCCCGCTACCTGAAGGAACTGCTGGACGAGATCGAGGCTCGCGAGACGGGGCGTCTTCGCCTGATCCGCGAGGAGAGCCTGTCGATCTCGCCGACCGCGTCCGGGGCCGAGGTGACGCTGGCCAACGGCACCAGCGTCGTCGCCCACCTTGCCGTGCTGGCGACCGGGCACGACGAGGAGCCGGGCGCCGGCCAGGGCCATGCGATCAGGATGGGATCGGAAGCCGACACCGCGCTCGACCCGGAAGCCCGAGTCCTGGTGCTGGGCACCGGCTTGAGCATGGTCGATGCCTTCCTGTCGCTCGAACAGCGCGGCCATCGCGGCGAGATTATTGCGGTGTCGCGGCGCGGCCTGCTGCCTTCGCCGCACCGCAAGGGCAATCCGATCAAGCTCGACGTCGCCGACATTCCGCTCGGCACCCAGCTTTCCTACTTCGTCGGCTGGTTCCGCGACCTGATCCGGGAAAACCAGAAGGCCGGCATCGACTGGCGCGACGTCGTCGACGGTCTCAGGCCGTTCAACCAGAAGATATGGCAGAACTGGCCGTCTTCGGCCAAGCGCCGCTTTGTCGAGCACACCAAGGCCTGGTGGGACATCCACCGCCATCGCATGGCGCCGGAAGTCTATGGCCGTATCACCGAGGCAGTGCAGTCGGGCCGCATCCGGCTTGCCGCCGGGCGCGTCGTCGGCATCACGGCGGGTGACGAATTCGCCGTGCAGGTTCAGTCACGCCACACGCAGCATCTCGAAACTTTCGAAATCGCCCGCATCTACGACTGCACCGGCATAGCCAGGGACATCTCGACCACCTCGAACAGTGTGGTGCGGTCGCTGGTCGACCGCGGGCTGGCCCGGCCGGATCCGCTGCGCCTTGGCCTCGACGTATCAGACAATTGCGAGGTCATCGCCAGCGACGGCACCGTATCGGCCAAGATACTGGCGGTCGGACCGCTGACGCGCGGCACGTTTTTCGAGATCGACGCCATTCCGGATATTCGCGTCCAGTGCGCGCGGCTGAGCCGGCGGCTGCTGGGTTAGGGCCAGGTCGGCGCTCTACGGCGCCCCCCTTGTAACTTGTTTCTTGCCGACTCTGCTATGAAAGCAGGTGCGGTGGCGGACGGGAGACCGAACCCTC